>NZ_JBANBK010000039.1:0-76598 GCF_053572325.1 Bradyrhizobium sp. UFLA05-112
TACGCGCATCTGAGCAACATCGCGCTCGGGCGCATCGGCCGAGACGACGGAGCATCGTTGATCTCGAAGGTTACGGGCGGCAAGGCGCTGCCAAGTGGGGTGTTGCAGCAGATCCTGGCCCGCACCGACGGCGTCCCGCTGTTCCTTGAGGAGCTGACCAAGGCCGTGGTCGAGAGTGGTGTGCTCACCGACGCCGGCGACCGCTACACGCTGGCGGGACCGTTGCCGGCGCTGGCGATCCCGACGTCGCTGAACGCCTCTCTTCTGGCCCGGCTCGATCGCCTCGCGCCAGTGCGCGAAGTGGCGCAGATCGGAGCGGCGCTTGGACGCCAGTTCTCACATGCGCTGATCAGCGCTCTCGCGCCCATGCCGCAGCCGAAACTGGACGACGCCTTGGCCCAGCTCGAGCACGCCGAATTGATTTTTCGGCGCGGGACTCCTCCCGATGCGGAATACACCTTCAAGCATGCACTGGTACAGGATGCGGCCTATGGCACCTTGCTGCACGCCCGACGGCAGCAGCTGCATGGCCGGATCGCTGCGACTTTGGAGCGGCAGTTTCCAGAAGTCGCGGAGACGCAGCCCGAGCGATTGGCGCAGCATTGCGCGGAGGCGGGCTTGGTCGAGAAGGCGGTCGGTTACTACCTCAAGGCGGGCAAGCAGGCCATTGCGCGGGCGACAATGATCGAAGCGGGGGCACAACTCCGAAAGGGCCTTGACGCTCTGGCTGGCCTTCCCGACGACGCTGTGCGCCAGGAGCTAGAGCTTGACCTGCAGATCGCGCTGGGACACGCGCTCGAGACGACCAAGGGCTTGGCCGCGCCGGAGACGGGTGAGGTCTATGCTCGTGCACGTGGCCTCTGTGAGCAACTAAATCGGCCTGCGCAATTGGGACAGGTTCTGTATGGCCAGTATTTGTTTCGCGTCGTCCGCGGCGAGCTCGACCAAGCGGAATGCCACGCCGAGGAGCTGCGTCGCCTGGGTGGGGTCGGAAACGACACGATGTGGGAATGTTTCGGCACGCAGATTAACGGAAGCATCTGCTTCTACCTTGCCAAGTTCACCGACGTCTGCCGTTTCATGGAGAGTGCATTCTCCTTGTGGGACCCGAAGTATCGAGCCTTCGCGCCGACCGCCGAGGATCCATACGTTGGAGCGATGAGCCATTTTTCGCGCGCGTTGACCTGCCTCGGTCATCTCGACCAGGCACGTTCGCGGCGGGACCAGAGCCTGGCCGACGCCGAACGGCTCTCGCCTTTCATGCGGGCTTTCGCATTACGCCAGGCCTGGTATGGCGATTGGGCCATCGAGGGGGCTCAATCAGCCCGGACCATCCTCGAGTCGGCGCAAGAGGTAGTGGCCATCTCGGATCAGCACGGCTTCCGCGACTCGCTGGCGATCGGGAACATCATGCGTGGTTGGTGTCTGGCGAGCTTGGGGCAAGCGGAGGTGGGCGTCCCGCTGCTCCTTGAAGGGCTGACAGTGTGCCGCGCAGGCGGGCGCAAATTGATGATTCCATTCTTTCTGTTGACGCTCGGGGAAGCTTACGGGCTGGCAGGCCAGCCGCAAGAAGGGCTAGATCGGCTTGCTGAGGTCGCCTGCCTGGTTGAGACGACTCATGAGCGCTGGGTTGAGGCCGAAATGCATCGGCTGCGCGGGACGCTACTGCTGTCCATGAACGAGCACGCTGCGGCAGAGGAGAGCTATCGCCACGCGATCGAAGTGGCGCAGCGACAGAGCGCCAAGTTCTGGGAGTTGCGTGCGGCGCTTGACCTTGCGCGGCTCTGGCGCGACCAAGGCAAAAGCACCGAGGCGCGCGATCTGCTCTCGCCGGTTCATGCCTGGTTCACGGAGGGTTTCGATACGAGGGACTTGAAGGAGGCCGGGGCCTTGCTCGTTGGCTTGGCGCACTGAGTTACAAAAGGTCCGGCCGTCAGCTGGCGCGCGCGAGTCGATGCAGCTAAGCAGCGCCGTCGCCGGATATTGTCCCGAAGCGCTTGCCGTCTGTTCACGCAGGTAACTGCGCTCTCTCCATTCGCCTCTATGGAAACACGAGTTTGGTCCTTCTTGCGCCCGACGAGCAGCCATCCAGTTCCAGGATCGGCCGCTTGGCGCCGCGCGAGGCTAGGGGACGTCCAATCGAGTCGTAAAATGTAAAATCCACGTCGTGAATCGTCAGACGAACGCTTTTGGAGTTGGGTACATCGGGATGGCGCAACGACAACTGTTAACGCAAACGCCGAGCGGTTAATGACGTTGCGTCTGCCCGGAGTGGACCAGAGCGAGCACAGTGACGCTCGAGACGGAGACGCGCTATCACCAGCGCTGCACAGTCATCTCATCGGACGACCGATGTGGCCTCGCTTTGCATCCGATTGTTTCGTTGATCCAGTCTGGCGCAGACCCAGTCTTCGCCCAAACGGCGCCGAGATGTCTCGCGCAGCGTTGTTCGGTTTGGTCGCCGCGTGGAGCGGAGTACTGAGCTGCTTGCTGTTCGCTTTAATCGTTGTGCGCCTGTTCGCTTAGGAGGAACGCGATGATCGTCTGCTCTTGCAACGTTTTTAGCGACGCGCATGTCAGGTGCGTTGCAAGTGCGGAGCAACGGCCACCTATGCGACGAATCTACGCCTCACTTGGCTGCGCCGCGAAATGCGGTCGCTGCGCCAAGATCATCAAGAGTATCCTTGATGAAATCAAACCGTGCGTGACCTTTGATGGTATCGCAGGAAGCGGCGCGACAAAGGGCTGACAGGCGCAAAGCGTGCCCGGCGGGTTTGTGCCCAAAATTACCTGCGCCCCTCCTAGCAACACAGAGCGTCGATTTGCTCAAGAGCAGGCCGTCGACCTCGGACTGTCGCGTAAGTCGTGCGTCTTTACAAATGATCGGCTTTGCCCAAAGACGGCCGCCGCAGATGACTGGCCCGCCATTGTGTGATGTTGCACCCAAAGCGTTCTTTAAACCAGCGCGCGAGCGCACTTTGCGCGGAGAAGCCGAGCAGCTCGGCGACTGCCGGTAGCGATCGATTTCGATCTTCGATGAGGCGAACCACCATTTCGGCCCGCTGGGCGTCGAGCATCTCGGAAAAACTCTTCCCATGTTCCGCGAGCCAGCGTTGCACTGTCCGAGCATCGCAGCCCAGATGCTGAGCAACCCTGTCCAGCGAACAACGGCCCGTGGGCAGGAGAGCAACGATCAATTCTTGTATCTTTCCGTCGATGGTCAAAGATCGTTCGGCAATAGAATCAACATAGCTCTGCGCGTACCGCGCCATCGACGCATCTGCCGCCGCCATCGGCCGATCGATATCGGTAGCCGGGCAGATGATCGCGTCGAACTCGGCACCGAAGGCGACATTGCAGTTGAAGAAGCGTCGGTACGTCTCGCGATGGCGCGGGGCGGGATGGGCGAAGTGAACATCGAGCGGTCGCCATCCGGACCCCAGGAAGGCGCTGAGGATGCGATAGGTCACGCCCACGAGCAGCTCGGCTGACTGACGCGCCGGCACGGGGCGTCCCAGCAACAGCAGCGGCGCGATGACAGCGAGATCGGCATGTCGTTCGATGCGCAGGCGAACCGATTCATTGTGAATGTGAATATAGCGTCCGAGAGCTTCCAGGGCCGCGCCGACAGTGGGTTGCTCGCGGGCTACCAGGGCAACCGGGCCTAAATTCGAAAGTCCGCCCCGCTCTGCCAGTCGCAGCCCGAAATCGTCGGTCCCTGACGCGGCCGCGGTCGCTTCCAGGAGGCGGCGTACGCTACCACTTGGGATCCTGATGTCGGGGTCAGCCAGGCCTCTCGCGGGCAATCCCACGCTTCGCAGCATCTTCGCGGGATCGATTCCGACGGACCGCGCGACGTCGGCGTAATGCGTCAGACAGGCGGCGCGGATCAGGTCGGCCATCGCAGATACTCGACAGAGTGTCGCGAAATGTAAAACCGCTGTCGCGTATCGTCAAACCAATCTTTTTGGCCAGACTAAGCTCCAACGACAATTCGGCATCGTGAAGCGGAGCAAAGCAATGGTTCTAAATGGCAAGATTGCTGTGGTCACGGGTGCAGCCGCCGGCCTCGGAAGAGCAATCGCGCTGGCCTATGCGCGAGCCGGCGCGCGGCTAGCCATCTGCGATATCAATGAGAAATCATTGGCGGAGACCGCCTGTGCGATCGAGGCGGCGGGAGCCGAATGTTTTAGTGTCCGCTGCGACGTCTCGTCAAGTGCGATGGTCGCGGCCATGTTCGAACGCGCCTGTTCGCGCTTTGGTACGGTGCATGTGCTGGTGAACAACGCGGCCATGGTACCGTCACGGCCGGAAGACACGGCCAGGCGCAACAGGCACTACGCCTACTTGACTACCCCGATGCCCCGACAATCGCTCGGTTTTACGAGTTCGATGACCGACGAGGAATGGTCTCGCTTCTGGGATGTCAACGTGAACGGCGTATTCTACTGCACGCGCGAAGCGCTGCGCCGCATGGAGCCGCAACGGGACGGTAAGATCATCAACGTCGCTTCGATTGCGGGCCTCTCCAGCTTCAGCGCCCACAGCCCGCACTATTCTGCCAGCAAAGGGGCAGTCGTAGCGTTCACGCGCTCAGTCGCAGCGGAAGTCGCGGGCGCGAATATCTTCGTCAATGCGATCGCTCCGGGTGGCGTTCACACCGAGACGTTTGACGCCTACCTGAACGCAATAGGGGAGGCGAAGCGCAAGCAATTCTTCCAACTCGTTCCGCTCGGTCGGCTCGGAACACCTGAGGAATATGCGTCGCTTGCGCTCTATCTCGGAGCAGACGGCCACTACCTGGTCGGACAGATCATCAGCCCCAATGGCGGGATGTTCTAGCACCTTGAGGCGGCCTGACAGCCGCGACACGCCAAATTGCAGGCGCGTCGTGAAATGTAAAATCAATGTCGGGAATCGTCAAACGTGTTTTCGGGCATCGGATATCGGGTGATCCAGAGAACGATAGCAACGACTGATCAGCGGAAGCGCGTCAAGAAGGGATCATCGCAATGCGCGTGCCGGAAGCTGCCCAAAGTGAGCACGGCTATCTGGTGCCAAAGCCGCAGGCCTGGTTCGCCTTTGCGCTCTCGTTCCTGCTAATGACCTTCGATTTCATCGACCGCCAGATCGTGGTGTCGATGTTTCCCTATCTGAAGGCAGAATGGTCGCTCACCGACGGCGAACTCGGTGCACTGATCTCGATTGTCTCCGTGACCATCGCAGTCGGCACATTGCCGCTTTCGCTCTTGGTCGACAATTGGAGCCGCGTGAAGGGTGTCGTCGTCATGGCGACGGTCTGGAGCCTTGCGACCATCGCCTGTGCCTTCGCCGGATCCTATCAGCGCCTACTCACCGCTCGCGCCTTCATTGGCGTCGGTGAAGCCGGCTACGGCCCGGCAGCTGGCGCCATCTTGTCGAGCGTGTTTCCCACGCGCATGCGTGCCACCATCATCGGCGGATTTCTGGCGGCAGCATCGTTCGGCTCTGTGCTTGGGGTCGTGCTCGGCGGGGTGATTGCTACGCATTGGGGCTGGAAGACCGCGTTCGGGATTGTCGGCATACCCGGTCTTCTGCTCGCAGTGCTGTACATGTTCGTGCGCGACTACAGGGCGCCCGAACTCGACGTGGCTTCGCCGGCCGGAATCTTGCGGGCACGTTGCATCGCCCGGGAGCTGTTTCGTGCGCGCTCCGGCATCGCGGCTTACTTTGCGGGCGCCCTTCAGCTCGTCACGGTGTCGACGATCCTTGCCTGGCTACCGAGCTTCTTCAATCGCGTCTACGGATTGCCCGCCGATCGCAGCGGTATCTCGGCGGCCGGCGTGATCATCTGCGCGACAATCGGCGCTGTGTTCTGGGCGGGTGTTGCCGATCGCTTGGCTCGGCGCGACGTGCGATTGCGGATGATAACGACGGCCGCGTGCTGCCTGGTAACGTTCGCCGTCTTTGCGTTTGCCTTTGGCGCGCTCAATCCTGGCTCGTTGCAGATCGGCGCGATCGTGTTCGGTGCCTTCGTGATGAGCGCGACCACCGGCCCCGTTCCTGCAGTTGCTATCGATGTCGTGCATCCCGCTTTGAGAGCGACCGCAGGCTCGATGGTCGCCGTCGTGCAGAACTTGTTCGGTCTCGGAGTTGGCCCACTCGTCAGCGGCTGGCTCTCGGATGCATTCGGACTGCAGACGGCCATGGCGATCATACCGATTTCGTGCGGCTTCGCCGCGGTGCTGCTCGTGGTCGGATCTCGCTCATATGCGGCCGACCGCGCGGCGGTGGCGAATCTCGAGATTCATGCCGACATCGCCGGCGCCGTGCCAGCAACAGCCTGACCAAACCCTGGAGAGAGAGAGAAAAATGCACGATCGCAAGACACCATCGCGAACCCCTGTCACCGATCATCTGCGCGCCACCGGCGCGTGGAATCCGGCATGGGATAGTTTCGCCGAGCTCGACCCGGTCTGGACCGAGAAATTCACGGAAGCGGGGGCGGCGCCATTTGCACGCGGCGTCCTCGACCAGAAGACGTGGGAGCTGATTGCGATCGCAGTCGATGCGTCCTGCACGCACATGTATGCGCCCGGTATCCGCCGTCACATCCGCGCGGCGCTCGAACTCGGCGTCACAAAGGAGGAGATCCTCGCCGTCCTTCAGGCGGTGAGTGCCCTCGGCATCCATTCAATGAGTCTCGGCGCGCCGATCCTCGTCGAGGAACTCGCCGCCCGGAAGGCCCAACAGGGCAACACGCAAGCAAGCAACATCTAACCAACGGAGAACTGATCATGCACTTTCTTGACGATTCGCTACTGCCGGAGAACCAGCAGAAACTTGTGATCCAGGTCGCACCCTATGGGCCGCAATGGCTTCCGGGCGATTTTCCCGAAGACATTCCCGTTTCCTTTGCCGAGCAGGTTCAGAAGGCAGTCGACTGCTACAATGCCGGCGCAACGTTGCTGCATGTGCATTGCCGCGAGGCAGATGGCAAGGGCTCTAAGCGGCTGAGTGTGTTCAACGAGATGCTGGATCGCCTGCGCACGGCCGTGCCGAAGATGGTGCTGCAGGTCGGCGGCTCGATCTCATTCGCGCCGGAAGGCGAAGGCTCGGAAGCGAAATGGCTGAGCGACGACACCCGCCACATGCTGGCCGAGCTAAAGCCCAAGCCAGATCAAGTGACCATCGCGATCAATTCGTCGACGATGAATGTCGTCGAGCTGATGATGGACGGGGACATCGATGGCACTTCCCTGACAAACCCCGCGCTCTACATGGCCTATCGTGACATGTATCTCGAAGCGGGACCAAAATTCTATTTCGAGCACCTGAAACGTCTGGCTGCCGCGGGGATCCAGCCGCAATTCATGCTTGGGCACATTGCACAGCTCGAAACCGTCGAACGGCTGATCCGCCGAGGCTTCTACAAGGGCCCGCTGAACCTGAACTACGTCGCCATTGGCGGCGGCGCCTCAGGCACGCATCCAGCGGATCTTTTGGAATTCATCCGCAGGACGCCCGATGGGGCGGTGCTGACGATCGAATCGATCATGCGCTCGGTCATCCCGCTGAACACGGTTGCGATCGCTCTGGGACTGCACGTTCGCGTCGGCATCGAGGACAACATCTGGCGGCGCAAGGGCGAGCGCATGACGTCCGTGCAGCAGATCGAACAGATGGTGCGCATCTCCCGCGAGATCGGCCGTGATGTCGCGACTGGGCAGGAGGCGCGCGACATCTACCAGATCGGGGTGCAGTACAACTCGACCGAGGAAACGCTCGCGAAGCTCGGCATGGTGCCGAACCGCGAGCCTGGCCAGCGCGGCTTCCCGGTGCGGGCAATCGCCGCCTGACGCCCTCCTACGCAGACCCTCGCCGGCAAGACCGGCGGGGGTCTTCTCCAGGAAGCCCGGAACGAACAAATAGGTAAGAAACGGTCATGGCCTTTGAGACCATTGAGGTGCGCAAAACCACTCGCACGATCGGCGCCGAGATTTTCGGCGTCGATCTCTCCCGACAATTGAGCAATCGTCAATTTGACGAGGTCCAGCAGGCGTTGATAGAAAATCTCGTCATCTTCTTTCGTGACCAGAAACTAACGGTGGATCAGCACAAGGCATTCGGGGCCCGGTTCGGTAAGCTCCACGTCCATCCGAACGCTCCAAAGGGCCTGTCCGATCACCCAGAGATCCTTGTCATCAAGGCCGACGAGAACAGCAAGCGTGTCGCCGGCGAAGCCTGGCATTCCGACGTCTCCTGCGACGAAGAGCCGCCGATGGGCTCAATCCTTTATATCCACGAAGTCCCGCCGGACGGCGGCGGAGACACTATGTTCGCCAACATGTATCAGGCATACGAAAGCCTGTCGGAACCTCTGCGCAAGATGATCGACGGCATGACGGCGATCCACGACTCCTGGAAAGCGCATTCCGGCCGCAAGCCAGGCGAGGGGAGCGACATGCAGTTTCCGCGCTTTGAGCATCCGGTCGTACGCGTTCATCCGACGACCCGTCGAAAACTGCTATTCGTGAATCGCGGGTTCACGACGCGGATCGTGCAATTGAACCAGACGGAAAGTGACGCACTGCTCGCCTTCCTGTTTCAGCACATCGAAACGCCGAAGCTTTCGTGTCGGTTCAAGTGGCAGAAGGATTCGATCGCGTTCTGGGACAATCGCTGCGCCCAGCATCAGGCGATCTTCGATTACTGGCCGCACAGGCGTTACGGCCACCGCGTGACGATCTGCGGCGACAAGCCGTTTGGCATGACTGCATAAAACGTAGCCGGCGGATGAGCGTGATCCACCCAAGCATAAAAATGGGCGCGACTTCAACCGCACCACGAGCACTGCGCCAGGTTTCGGCTGGCTCTTGTCCACTATGGACGTTGTGCCCGACCCGGGCCTGCGTGCGCCCAAGTACAGCCGATAACGGACGAACCGAGGATTCCCTCAAACCACGAGCAAGCAATGCTAACGTCAGACGTGTGTAAGGAAATCGACGCGTCTGTCGCTCGGCACCGCCTAACCGCAGCTGCGACGGACTTGCGGGCGTCTACAGGCGCGATATTTCCCGGCATGCTTGCAAGCGGGACGATTGCCCTGGCAGCGACATGGCTGGCACAGCACTACAACGCGCCGGTGATGCTCTGCGCGTTGCTGCTTGGCATGGCCTTCCATTTCTTGCACGAGGAGGGGAGGTGCATCGCCGGCATCGAGTTCAGCTCGAAATCCCTGTTACGCATCGGCGTTGGGCTGCTCGGCGCCCGCATCACCGTCGCACAGATCGCCGATCTCGGCATCGGATCGATGCTGATCGTTGCAATTGGTGTAATTTCCACCATCGCCTTTGGCGTTGCGGTCGCGCGGCTTCTGGGGTTGAGGCCGATGTTCGGGCTGCTCAGCGGCGGGTCGGTCGCGATCTGCGGTGCATCGGCGGCGCTTGCGGTGGGATTGACTTTGCCGGAGCACGAGGACAATGAGCGCGACACGATCCTGACCGTAATCGTCGTCACCGCGCTCTCAACCGTTGCGATGATCCTCTATCCGGTGCTGGTGGAGACGATCGGCCTCGATGAGGGACAAGCCGGTATCTTCCTGGGCGGCACGATCCACGATGTCGCGCAAGTCGTCGGCGCCGGATACACGATTTCACCCGCCGCAGGCGATGTTGCAACCTATGTGAAGCTGCTGCGGGTTGCGATGCTCCTGCCCATCGTGATTGCTCTTCCGCTTCTGTTCCGAGGCGGGGCCACCCGGGCTTCGAGCAGGAAGACCGCCTTCCCGTTTTTCCTGGTCGGGTTCGCCTCACTCGTCGTGCTTCGCAGTGGCGGCCTCGTTCCCGGCGCCGTCGTCGACCTCGCAAACGATGTCTCGCGATGGTGTCTCGTTGCCGCGATCGCGGCCCTCGGCATGAAAACGTCATTCAAGCAGGTGTTCGCGGCCGGATGGCGACCGGTCTGTCTGATGTGTGCGGAGACGGCTTGGATCGCTGGACTGGTTTTCCTGTCGGTCAAGTTCGTCCTGTAGCACAATCAATCTCTTTCAATGCGACTACAAGCGGCACAACGGAAGAGAAGCTCCGTAAAGGGCCAACACGGCCAAGGCAAATAAGTGTATCGCATCCTCCCCCGAAGTACGACTCGCTCTCAAGCTGTCAGCATTCAGACAGTGTCGGCGGCTGACGCGATGGGCAGCTTTGGAAGCTTGTCCTGCTTCTTTGACCAGGAGATGTAATAGGCCACCCCCGTCATGATCGCGATGCCGATCGCGCTCACAAGGATCTGGGCCAGCAGTGATCCCGCGCTCAGCAGGAGCGCAATATAACCGATGAAGGAAAGGAACGTCCCGACGCAAAATACCGCAAGGGACTGCTGGCCGCATTTGATCACCGGCACGAAGACCTTCCATTGCAGGCCGGGCCAGTCCTTCGGCATGAACCTGGTGGTGAGAAAGGCGATCGCAACAAAATGCAAGAAGCGGTGCGGTGGAAGATTGGTCTTATCATTCGGGAAGGCGTCAAACAGCCACACGGGCAGCAGGTTTCCGAAGTCTGGGAAGCGCCTGCCCATTGTGATCGCGAGCGCAAACAGCAAATAGAAAATGGCGAGATAAAGCATGATCGGGGACTGGAAGATCGCGGCTCGCTTTCCCCTGAACCCGCCGAGCGCGCACCAGGCGCCGAACACGAACAGAAGCTGCCAGGCAAATGGATTGAAGTACCAGACGCCGGCGGGATAGGACGGCAAATTCCAGCCAAGCCACCGGGCGACAAGGTACAACAGCAGTGAGCCAATCATGGTCCAGTCCGGCCTGCGCAGCATCAGCCACAATACCGGCGGCAGCAGCGCCATCAGCACGATGTAGAGGGGCAGGACGTCGAGGTTGACCGGTTTGAGTTTGAGCACCAGCCCCTGTGTTAGCGTCTCGATCGGATTGCTGACGAGACCCGCGATATTGAAATCATGAATGATGTCGGAATTGTTGAATCGCTGGGCGACAAAGGCAATCGCGGCGATATACATCACGAACAGCACGATGTGGGCGACGTAAAGCTGCCAGACACGCTTGAACAGCCGCGTTGCACTGATGACAAAGCCGCGATCCAGCATCATCTTCGCGTAGACGAACGCCGCAGTATAGCCGGATATGAAGACAAACACGTCGGCTGCGTCGCTAAAACCGTAATTTCGCGTCGTGATCCAGTTCACGACATTGTTTGGCATGTGATTCAGGAAGATCGCCCAGTTGGCGATCCCGCGCAACAAATCAAGCCGAAGGTCGCGGCCGCCGCCCGGCAGGATTGCCCGAATCTCCATCGAGGCTACTCCGCGGTTGGCTTGAACATTGTCGGAAGACAGGCCGAAGCAACCAGAACGTCAGCCGTGATCTCCGGATTGCGAAAGATGCGTTCGCGACCGGTGCGCACCTTTATTGCCGTGACGAACGGGTTGATTGGCGGACGGGAAGGCCGTTCAAATTTGACGGTCTCGGCAAGAAAGTTTCGCAGCGGAGTCGCGCGCGCGGAGGTGCTGGATATCGCCGCGATCCGAGGGCGCTTCTCCTCAAGACGGCGATCCGGGGCGCTCCATGTGAACGGCCCATGGGCACCGCCGCCTTGAAGGGCAAGATCGACGAGCCCATGATCCCGCACCATCGTTTCCCCCTCAAGACCCTCGCATTTTGGGAATTCAGTCCACGATCGATGCCAGAACAAGGTTTTTCACCAGCGCGCGAAAATATGCGCGAAGTTCGCTTGGCGTCGCCGCCATGAAGACGACCGCAAGATCTTCCTGCGGGTCGACCCAGAAGTAGGTGCCGAACGCACCTCCCCAACCAAAATCACCCGTAGACCCGGCTAGTGACGCTCGGCCGGTTTGGGTCCGAATGGTAAAACCGAGACCGAAACTGTAGCCCTGGGCGAGTACCGTCGAGGTAGTGCTGGCTCGGACGTCGGGGCGGAGTTGATCGCTGGTCATCAGCTCCAGGGTCTTGCGCGACAGAATGCGTTGCCCATCAAGCGTGCCCTTGTTTGCCAGCATCTGGGCAAAGCGCAGATAGTCTATCGCCGTTGATACGGCACAGCCTCCACCACATTCGAATTTCAGTGGCTTGCCCAGCGCGTGCAAAACACTCTGTGGCTGGTTGGTCAGGGGATCGGTGGGAAACGCCAATGCGTAGCGCGCTTTTTTTGCGTCGGGGATACTGAAACTGGTGTCGACCATGCCAAGCGGATCCCAGACACGTTCCTGCAGGAAGGCGCCGAGCGTTTTCCCCGAGACGGCCTCGACGATCAGACCAAGCAGGTCAACGGACAGGCCATACTCCCAGACGGTGCCGGGTTGATGATGCAGTGGCGCCTTGCTGAGCAAGGCGATGAGCTCGGGGCCAGTGTATGTGAGAGCAGCGAAGGAGGATGAGACCGGCCTCATTTCGTCTGCCTCGGTAGTCGATCCGCCATAGACAAAGCCCGACGTATGGCGCAGCAGGTCCAGGATAGTGGGCTGCCGCCGTGCGGGTTCGGTTTCGATCGTGCTCTTGCCGGCACCGTCGATCTTGATCGCAGCCACTTGCATGTTGGCAAGTGGCGGCAGGTATTTGCCGACCGGATCGGAAAGAAATAGCTTGCCTTCGTCAAGCAACATCATGATGGCAACCGCGACCATCGGCTTGGTCATCGAAGCGATCGAGAAGATGGCGTTCCGAGGCAGCGGCTCCCTGGCTCCGGGGTCACGGAAGCCAAGAGCTTCGAAATATGCGAGCTGGCCCTTGCGGGCGACGGCAATGACCGCGCCTGGGAGATGGCCTTGCTCGACCTCGGTTTTCAATATTGCGGTAAGATGCTGTAGCCTCTCGGACGAGAGTCCGACTTTCTCCGGTATACTGGCTGGAAGAGGGGCCCCGTGCAGGGGCCCTGAAAGCACTGTGACCAATGCAATTGAGAGCACGCTCATGCCCGTGTTCGCTGCGATACTCCGCGGTTTCATCCCCATGTTTCACTTTTGCGAGCCTGACTGATTTCACGAGTTTGGCCTGGCAATGAGCGTAAATCTCCACGGCAGTTGCCAGGTCAAAAGCCTGCCGTTCCGACCGCGAAACCAGTTAGCGAGAGTTTTGCGATTAGCTCGCCTGATACCTCGCTATCGAAGGAGTTCAGCAAACACCCAAGCCAGTTATGCTCGCTGCATCCTGAGACGTTTCCTGGGGGTTGTCCAGCAGCGCTTGGTGGAGGCATCCGCCCCGGTGTTCCCGTTAGCGGCGCTGAGTCCGCTGGCAGGCATCGCCCCCATTTGCTGCGCCGCATCCTGTCAGTGTCCGTGGTATCGTGGCTTTGCTTACGCACTGGGTTGGGTCGATAGATGGGCGTTTTGAAAAGCCTGGGGCAAGTGTCCAAATGACAAACGACGCGGCTGTCTCAACTGTACTCGTAAGCTCTTTCGTCGATACCGCTGAAAAAATTGAGCATTCCAAGGTCAGGCTTCCCAAGCGGGGACCAAAGGAGATGATGACGATCAAGTGTCTCTGAAGGAGACAACAGCTTCAGTTGAAAACTCTTGAGACGCGACCGTTGAAGCAGTCAGATCATGACGCTCAATTTGGGCAGTTCTCCTAAATCGCGAGCAATTGTCGGTCCAATAATTTAGGGTTAGCCGAGGGAGATAGCGATGCTCGTCATCACCGGCGCGGTTCTTGGCCCACGGCGCCTCGTTTGGTCGCTTCTCGCTACAATACTTCCTATTTTGATCGTCGGCTGTGGCAAAAGGCCCGCTGAACAGGCCACCCAACCGCCGCGTCCCGTGATTGCCCTGCGCGTGGTCAATGCCGACGTGTTCGCCGGGCGAGCCTTCCCCGGTCAGGCAAGGTCCGCTAACGAGGCCGCGCTTTCGTTTCGTGTAGGCGGCCGTATTCTGGAGCGCCGCGTCAAGGTCGGCGACGAGGTCAAGGAAGGTGACACTGTAGCAACGATCGATCCCGCGCCCTACCAGGCGGAAGTGGATACTGTGACCGCCAATCTGGAGCGGGCGCGGGCCGCTCATCGAAATGCCGCGGGCCAATTGGAGCGCGATCGCCAACTCTTTGCGAAAGACATCGTTGCCAAGGCCCGCCTGGAAAGCAGCGAATCTGCCGCGGATCAGGCTCTAGCGGAGGTGCAATCCCTTGAGGCCGCGCTAGGACGAAGAAAGCTCGACCTGGAATATACGGTTTTGCGCGCTCCGTTTAGCGGCGTTGTAAGCGCTGTCTTTGCCGAGGTCTTTGAGGAGGTCAAGGCACAGCAGTCCGTCATGCGCGTAATCGATCCGCAAAAGATCGAAATGATCGTCAACGTGCCGGAATCGATGATCTCGCTGGTCCCCTACGCCGTAGATGTCAAAGCCTCGTTCGACGCATTCCCTGGAGTTGAGATCCCGGCCGAAGTCTCGGAAGTCGGACGGGAGCCGTCGCAGACGACACGAACCTACGCCGTCAAGGTTCTGCTGGCGCCGCCTGCCGGGCTGACCATCGTTCCGGGCATGGCCGGCCGAGTACGGGCTCGGCCTGGGCAGCAGATCGCGGATCAACTGAAGGGAGTGGTCGTCCCGCTGGCGGCGGTTTTTTCGGTCGATGACACCGTGGGCAGCTTCGTCTGGACAGTGAACGAAAAAGCCAACACCGTTTCGCGTCGGCAGGTTGAGCTGGGCGAGCCTGTCGTCGGTGGCATCACTATCAAAAAGGGATTATCGCCCGGCGATCTCGTCGTGCGGGCCGGGGTTCACAGCCTCAAGGAAGGCCAAGCCGTCCAAATTCAGGAACGCTGAGCGAAGATCTTCCCCATGAATATGGCCAAGCTCGCACTCGAAAATCGAACGGCTACCGTTTTTACGGTAGTGCTTCTCGTCCTGGCGGGCGTCGGGGCTTTTCTCAAGCTCGGGCAACTGGAGGACCCGGCATTCACCATCAAGGTCGCCGTCGTCTCCACGCTTTATCCTGGCGCAACGCCGGCCGAAGTCGAGCGGGACGTGACCGACCGGATCGAAGCCAAACTCCAGGAGCTAAAGCAGGTTGAGCACCTGGAGTCGTTCTCACGGCAAGGCCTGTCGGTCGTCAAAGTATTCATCAAGCCTTCCTATTCGTCGGCCGAGGTCCCGCAGGTCTGGGACGAACTACGCCGCAAGGTCGGCGACGTCGCGCCACAACTTCCAAAGGGAGCGGGTCCATCGGCCGTCGGCGACGATTTCGGCGATGTCTATGGATTGCTGCTCGCCATAACCGGCGACGGCTTCAGCTACGCCGAACTCAAGGGCTATGTCGACAACCTCAAGAAGGAGCTGAGCCTGGTCCCCGGTGCGGCGCGGGTCGAACTGTGGGGCGTGCAGGATCGGCGCATCTATCTGGATTCGACGCTTGCCCAGCTCTCACATTTGGGTATCTCGGAAACCACCCTGCAAAGGACCCTTGCGCAGCAGAACACGGTTGCGTCTGCCGGAACGATTACGTTGGGCCGCCAACGCGTCGCGGTTACCCCATCCGGCCAGTTTCCATCGCCGGAGTCGATCGCTGATCTGTTAGTCCAGGCTTCACCTGCTGAAAGCGCTGCAAATACGGGCCAGCGCCAGCAAACCGACGACCTTATCCGAATTAGGGACATTGGGGACGTCCATGTCGGGTACCGTGAACCGGCCCTGACCATGATGCGCTATGACGGCCAACCGGCGATTGCAGTCGCGATCACCAATCAGCCAGGTGTGAACGTCGTCGACATGGGTAAGGCGGTGGATGCAAGGCTGACCGAGCTGATTGCCGATCTGCCGGTTGGGGTCGAGGTCCACCGGGTTCACTGGCAATCCGCGCTGGTCCAGGCTTCGGTGCGCGATTTCTTCGTCGCGCTGACGCAGGCGGTTCTCATCGTCCTGGCGGTACTCTGGCTTGCCATGGGCTGGCGCATGGGCCTCATCATCGGGTCCAGCATCATTCTCACGATCCTCGGCACCTTCGTGGTGATGGCGATCGCTGGAATTGACCTGCAGCGCATGTCGCTGGGAGCCCTTGTCATTGCGCTCGGCATGATGGTCGACAACTCCATCGTCGTCGCTGAGGGGGCATTGGTCCGGATGCAGCAGGGCATGGAGCGCGAGCAAGCCGCGATCGAGGCTGCGACCCAGCCGGCCTGGGCGCTCCTTGGGGCAACCATCGTCGCGGTGCTGGCGTTCTATCCGATCGCGGCCTCGAAGGAGAACGCAGGCGAATACTGCTCCTCGCTGTTCTCGGTTGTCGGAATTTCATTGCTTTTGAGCTGGCTTCTGTCGGTCACGGTCACGCCGCTTCAATGCGTCCAGATGCTTCGTATCAGAAACGGCGAAGCAAGCGGCGATCCCTATGGAGGCCGTCTGTTCAGGGCCTTCCGCGCCGTACTCGAATGGGCCATCCGCCGCCGGGAGCTCACCCTGGCGACGGCGGCGGGAATTCTCGTCCTCGCGCTCGCGGGTTTCGGCCAGGTGACCAAGCTGTTCTTTCCGGACTCCTCGATGCCAAAGTTCCTGATCGATTACCGGTTGCCGGAAGGTGCGAACATCGCCGCGGTCAGCAAAGACCTCGAAGGGATCGAGCGTAAGTTGCTGAGCGACAAACGGATCGAGGGTGTCGCAAGCTTCATCGGGGCCGGCCCGCCACGCTTCTATCTGCCAGTCGACCCCGAACCGAACGCTTCGAACTACGCGCAGTTGGTGGTGAATATGAGGGACTATCGTGACATCGCGTCCGTGATGGCTTCCACCGAGAATTGGCTCAGAGAAACCTACCCAGAGGCCACATCCCTGTTTCGGCCGTTTGCACTCGGCCCCGGGGTAACCTGGAAGTTTGAGGTGCGGATTTCCGGCCCCGCGCTGGCGACCGCCGATACCCTGCGATCGCTTGCCGCACGGGGCGCTGCCATCCTTCAAAACGAGCCGCAAACCGATGCGTTTCAGACGAACTGGCAGCAGCGCGTGCTGAAGTTCGAGCCTGAGTTTAATGACGCCAGAGCCCGATGGGCCGGAGTTAGCCGTGAAGACGTCGTACGAAGCATCAGTCAGTCCCTCGACGGCCGGATCATCGGGGTCTTCAATCAGCAGGACGAGGCCTTGCCGATCGTGCTGCGGGTCAAGCCGGAGGAGGGGATCGGGGGCGACGTGACGGCTCTTCGAGGAGTGCAGATTCGCCAGGAGAATACCGCGCAATCCATTCCAATCGATCAGGTCGTTGATCGCTTCGGGGTGACCTGGGAAGACCCGGTCATTTGGCGCCGCGACCGCAAGCGAACCATCACGCTGCAGGCCAATCCCGTCCGCGGGGTCACCCTTCCGACCTACATGAAAGCGGTCGAGCCGAAATTTGACGAACTCGCCAAGGACTTGCCGCGCGGCTACAAAATGGAATGGGGCGGCGAATACGAGAACTCGACAAAATCGCAGAAATCGCTGGTGCCAGGCATCGTCCCGGCGCTGGCGATCATGCTGTTAATTATCGTCTACCTGTTCAACGCCGTACAACCCGCGTTGATCATTGCTCTGACGGTTCCGTTCGCCATTGTCGGAATGACGGCCGGCCTATTGACGACCGGTACGCCATTCGGGTTCGTCGCGCTGCTTGGCGCCATGAGTTTGGCGGGAATGATGATCAAGAACGCCATCGTGCTGCTTGATGAAGTGAACGTGAACCTCGCGATAGGGAAATCGCAATACGATGCGGTCGTGCTGGCCGCACTGTCGCGATTACGTCCGGTTTTTCTCGCAGCGGCAACAACAGTGCTTGGTGTCATCCCGCTGCTGACCGATGTTTTCTGGGTTGGCCTTGCCGTGACCGTGATGGCGGGGCTTGCCGTCGGGACCGCTATTACGATGCTCGCGGTACCGGTTCTGTACGCAACCTTCTATCGGGTGCCTGCGGGCTGAACAGCCTGGCGGGCGGAGGTCTCGCTAGGGACGAGGATTCTACCAGTCGAGAAGCTCGATTTGATCGAAGGCCTGGCGCGGTGTGCCCCCACCAAGATGCGCGGATCGGGCAATGGACGATGCACCTACGCCCTAATCGGGGTTGGTTCCTCCAGACGAGTAATACACGGCGAACACGATAAATCCCTTCGCTGCCTACCAAGGCCGCCATTTCTCCGGTGGTTTCACCTTGGTTGTTCCGGAGCGGCATCCGACGACTCTCTCGGCGCGGCATTCGCACGTCGCCGATTCCCACCGGCTATGAGCCAATAGAGCCCTCCCAGCGCCAGCAGCAGCCCACCGAAACCGAGCAACGTCTGGAAGTCCAGTGCTACGAAATCCTGCAGCATGAGTTTGCGCGCGACGACGAGAATGGCGATGAGAACGACAGCTCGTGTTTGAATGGCGCCAGATCCTTCGGTCAAGGCCACGAAGATCGAATGATTGAATTCGAGCAGGATGACGACCGTGAGCACCAAGCCGAAGGTATCCTGCAAGGCGGCCTTCTCCAGGAATGATCCACCGAGCAAAAAGTCGGCTGCCAGTCTGATGGCGGATAGAATGATCGCGTATACGATGATCGTCCCGACCAGGAACATGACGCACCGGAGCGCGACAAGTTCGAATTGCCCATAGGTGGGCAATTTTCGCCATGCCTCTTTGGAAAAAGATTCATGGGCCATCGTCATCCTCCGCCGCATTATCTCGCATGATTGTGCCACGGGGATTTGGCCTGCACCATCTCTCGTCTAAGAAGCGAGTTCCCGCCTTACTCACGGCGAGATCATCGCTCGATAAGAAATCTTGCTGTCGGACCGCCCAACAAGCTCGCCACGATCAGCCCCAGGGTCGCTACCGCGGCGCCGGTCGCGAGCCAGGCCGAACAATGAGACGCCCAGCAGTCTGATCACGTTCTGCAGCGAAAGATCGTGTTGAGAATGTCTAGGTCGCACTGTTGCCGCTGGCCGGCTTCAACTCACTTGCCGGTGCCGTAGCTGATAGCAGCAAAGCCGCGATTATTCCAGACAGGAGAGAAGCCGCGAGGACACCCAGCCGAAGCTGAGCCAGGACGCTCTCGTCGTCGTAAGCCAGCGTTCCGATGAACAGGCTCATCGTAAATCCGATGCCGGTCAAGACGGCGATCCCATACAGCTTGAGCGTGGTCGCACCCTCCGGCAGCGCAGCAACACCCAATTTTATCGCAAGTAGCGACAGGCCAAAGACACCAAGCTGCTTGCCAATGAAGAGGCCGGCGATGATACCGAGCGGGATGGGCGCGGCGACGTTCGAAAACGTCAGGCCCGCCAACGGAACTCCCGCATTGGCGAATGCAAAAATAGGGACGATGGCAAAACTTACCCACGGCTTGAGCGCGTGCTCGGTATCCTCAAGCAGGCTATGTCCATCATACTTGGTAAGGGGCATCGCGAAGCCAACGGCGACGCCGGCCAATGTGGCATGGACACCAGATTTCAGAACGCATACCCAGGTGAATACGCCGACGACCACATAGAGCGCCGGCTTGCGCACGTCGAAAAAGTTCAGGGCCGCCAGAGCCGCTATGCCTATGCCGCCCAGTGCCAGGGCCGTTACCGACAGGTCTGCAGTGTAAAAAATCGCAATGACAATGATGGCCATCAGGTCATCGATGATCGCGAGGGCGAGCAGGAACGTTTTCAGTGAGGTAGGAATTGCGCGTCCCAGCATCGCGCAAATACCCAACGCAAAGGCGATGTCAGTCGCGACTGGAACGGCCCAGCCGCGCAACGCCTGCGAATCTCCCCAATTTAAGGCGGTATAGATGGCGGCCGGGACGACGAAGCCGCCCAACGCGGCAATGACCGGCAAAGCCGCCTTCTTTACACTTGCTAGTTCTCCCTCGATCGCCGCGCGCTTTATTTCGAGCGCCACCAGCAGAAAGAAGATCGCCATCAAACCGTCATTGATCCAGTGCTCGAGGCTCTTGCTGAGACCAATCGACCCTATCCTTATTTCGCCTTTGGCCGCGAGGAGGGCGCTGTATTGCGGTCCCAGCGGGGAGTTCGCAACGATGAGTGCAGCAATCGTGGCGATGCAAAGGACAATGCCGCCATACAGGTCGACGTCGGCATCGCTGTGGGACGGTATCGGTGAGGAACTATTGCCTGCCATTTGCCGCCCCTTCGGCGAGCAACGTCCGATCCAGTGATTGTTGTATCCTAGACGGGTTCCCGGATATTTGAAACGTGTTTTAGGGGAACTGGCTTTCAAAGCGCTGCGGAGGGTGCGGCTTTCCGATCGTGCTTCGAAGCGGGCGTGCGAGTGCACTGCGCAATGACGATCGGCGGTGACCTCCGACTTCTCCACTCGTCGCGGGGCGGCCGCAGGCTCGATCGATGGCGATGCAGCGCGCTCCGCTTGCGCGGAGAATAAACTTGCAGGATGGGCCGTATTGACGTTGATCGTGAACCACGAGATTGAGAATAGGTATAGGATTTACGGCATTGCTAAGCCGTGGCGTGACTTACAATCGGCTCTGCGGAGCCTTACGCGGCGCCATCGTAGCGGACCACATCACCAAGCTATTCGAGTGCGTCGGATATGATTGAGGGCCTCTAGTTGAACTCGATTCTATCGTCGTTGAGCGCGTTCCTAGCTGCCGGCGCCAGGCCGAAAACTCCGCTTGCGAGGGCGATTGCGCTCGTTCTTGTCATCAAGCTAGTCGGACTCGTAAGCATGAAGATCTTTATGTTTCCGGATAGCACAAAGCCGGTCGTTGACGCTACCGCCGTGGCCCGTGTGTTAGGTCCATCTACGTCCCTGCCGTAACAAAGCGACGGATATCGATGATGTTCGACCTTGATCCTGTCGGCCTTGCCCGACTCCAGTTTGCAACAACGGCTTTCTATCATTTCCTGTTTGCTCCTCTGACGCTCGGTCTCTCGCTACTGCTTGCCATGATGGAAAGCGTATACGTGATGACGGGTCGAACAATCTGGCGTGATGCGACCATGTTCTGGGGCAAGCTTTTCGGGATCAACTTTGCGATGGGGGTGGCCACTGGAATAACCATGGAATTTCAGTTCGGCACTAACTGGGCGTATTACTCACACTATGTCGGCGACATATTCGGCGTGCCACTCGCGATCGAAGGGTTGATGGCCTTCTTCCTTGAATCGACTTTTGTCGGGCTGTTTTTCTTCGGTTGGGATCGCTTGCCGAAGCTCGGCCACCTGGCGGTAACGTGGTTGGTCGCGATCGGCTCGAACTTCTCGGCCATGTGGATACTAATCGCCAACGGATGGATGCAGAATCCGGTGGGCGCCGTTTTCAACCCCGACACCATGCGGATGGAGCTCAGTTCATTCTGGGATTTGATTTTCAATCCGGTCGCTCAGGCGAAGTTTGTCCACACGGTCGGGGCTGGATATGTCACCGGTTCAATGTTCGTTGTTGCGATCTCGGCCTACTATCTACTCTCCGGCCGCTTCCACGCGTTCGCAAAGCGATCGATCATCGTTGCATCGGCATTTGGACTGGCATCGGCACTATGCGTCGTCGTTCTTGGGGATGAGAGCGGTTACACCCTGTCAGAGAATCAGAAAATGAAACTCGCCGTCATCGAGGCCATGTGGCAAACCGAGCCAGCGCCGGCGGGATTTTATGTCTTCGGGATTCCCGACACTGCGAACAGCCGGGTCGGCTATGGCGTTAAGATACCATGGGCTCTCGGCATCATAGCCACGCGCTCGCTTGACCAGCAGGTCGCCGGAATTAACGATCTTGTGCAGCACGCCGAAACCCGAATCCGCAACGGTCTGATCGCCTACGATGCACTCGAGCGGCTGAAGCAGAATCGCAGCGACAGGCAAGCCGCGGAGGAGCTTCGGGACCAGTCATCTGATCTTGGATATGCCCTGCTTCTTAAGCGGCACGTCGCCGACCCGCGAACCGCGGACCCCTCGACCATTGCGAAAGCTGCGGCAGACACGGTGCCTAACATCAGTCCACTGTTCTGGAGCTTCCGTATCATGGTGGGATTGGGCTTCTATTTTATAGTCTTGTTCGCGCTCATATTCTGGAATGCATCGCACAGGAATTTCTCGCGCCTATGGCTGTTGCGTTTGATGCTGTGGTCGTTGCCGCTTCCCTGGATCGCCGCTGAACTCGGCTGGATCGTCGCCGAATATGGACGCCAACCCTGGGCAATCGATGGAGTGCTTCCGACATTTCTCGCCGCGTCTTCAGTATCATCCGCCCAGGTCCTGTTTACGTTGGCAGGCTTTGTTCTGTTTTATTCTTCTCTTCTCGTCGTCGACATCGTTCTGATGCGCAAATACATTCGCATGGGGCCCGTGGAGGCGGTGGGCTTAGGGTCCGCGCAGAGACCTGTACTGGCTGAGTGAGAGGCAAATCATGACAATCCCGCTCGACTACGAAACCCTTCGCGTCATCTGGTGGCTTCTGCTCGGCCTGTTGGTCATCGGTTTCGCCATCACGGGCGGATACGATCTCGGGGCGGCAATGCTGCTACGATACGTTGCGAGAAACGACATGGAAAGGCGGATCACGATCAACGCTATCGGGCCGTTCTGGGAGGGAAATCAAGTCTGGCTGATTCTCGGTGCGGGCGCCGTGTTCGCAGCTTGGCCAGCGGTCTATGCAGCATCCCTTTCGGGCTTTTACATCGCGATGTTCCTGGTGCTCGCGTCGCTTATCTTGAGGCCGGTTGGATTCAAGTTTCGAAACGGATTCGCCGACACGCGCTGGCGCGTATTTTGGGATTATGCATTGCTCGTGGGAGGCCTTGTGCCGAGCCTGGTTTTCGGCGTGGCATTTGGCAACTTGTTGCAGGGAGTTCCCTTTCGCATCGATAACGATCTGAGGGTGCTTTATGAAGGCGGCGGACTTCTCGAACTTCTCAACCCTTTCGGCCTGTTGTGCGGTCTGGTGTCGGCAGCGATGCTCGCTACCCACGGTGCCGCCTATCTTGCGCTGAAGACTGACAATGCCGTGCAACGTCGCGCGTGCGACGCCATGAAGATCGGCAGTTTGGCGACGTTCGTCTTGTTTGTCGTCGGGGGCCTGTGGGTATGGTTAGGCATTGATGGATACGCCATTACCAGTGTGGTGACGACGGACGGTCCTTCTAACCCATTGCTGAAAACGGTCGTTCGCAAGCAGGGCCAATGGTTCACTAACTACACGGCGCATCACTGGATGATCCTCGCTCCTTCTCTTGGCTTCCTTGGACCGCTTCTTACTTTCTTGCTGGCTACAACGCAGCGTCGTGTGCTGGGGTTTGTTGCCAGCGCGCTTGGCATCGTCGGCATCATCGGTACTGCCGGTGTGAGCATGTTCCCTTTTATCATGCCGTCGGATATCGCGCCTGAAGCAAGCCTGACTGTGTGGGATGCTTCTTCAAGCCGCCTCACCTTGTTTGTGACGTTGTTAGCGACGCTGATCTTTCTTCCAGTTGTGCTCGCGTACACTGCGATTGTGTTCCGGGCGATGCGCGGGACGATGACGGCAAGCCTGATTGAGAAAAATTCCGCCAGTTACTATTGAGGACGCGCGATGTGGTACTTCGCCTGGATACTTGGCGTCGGTCTCGCGTGTAGCTTCGGCATTCTCAATGCCGTCTGGCATGAGCATCATCTGCCGGATGAGGGGATTGATTCGGAAACTTAGACAACGCTGGTTGTGACCGCGCTCACTCGGCCCTTCACCAAATCCCCCAGCAAGTTCGGCGCCACCATTAGCTTGGCAAGTGTCAGACCGTCGGCCGCCACCGGTACGGCTGAGGCAGTGATCAAGTGGACCGCCGGTTCACGCCTGGCGGGCCTTCGACTGGGTGAGGCTCACCGTCCTGTTCTGAACGAAACCTCTGGGAAGGGCGTTAAAAATTATCACCGCGCGGCCTCTGGCATCGATCGGTGATGAGAACGCCTTTTTTGCGCTCCCGCCTCCTCGAACGGAATGGAGAAGCGCAAATGAAGCGTCTCCGTTTCACTCACGCAACCACCCTTAAGGAACGCCTCGTCACCGAGGCAAAACAGCTTCGCGAGAAGGCCAGGTTGCTTCCTCCCGGTGTCGATCGGGAGACCCTGCTTCGGAAAGCCAGGTTAGACGAAACGGCCGCTCATATCGACGAGTGGCTAAATTCGCTAGGTCTAAGACGGCCGACATGAAACCGGGAATGCAAACGAGCGTTGAGTCTTATGGATGACAAAGAGCTGCAAGCCCGTAGTGAACAAGCGCTCGTCGTGGTGACCCTCAGTACGGCAACGCTCATCGCGTGCGTCACCCTTTTAGTATCTCAATTGTAAGGCCGCGTCAGTTGCCGGCCTCTGTCTTCAAGAGCCGCACATAGGTCCCGCTCTCGTGCAGCTCGAGCCACCCGCGCTGGACCGCAAACCTGATGCCCGCGCCGAACTCTTCGCCGCTGGCTTTGAGCGTGTATGCGACCGTCTTGTACGGGCTCGATGCCGACGGCCAGCTCGACGAGCTTGCGCGCTGCAGCTTCCGGGTTGGCGAAGGGACGTTCGGCGGTGAGCTTCATGCGGCGGTCAGGCTGTGGGAAGAGCGAATATGAGAAACTAGTGTTGTGGGATTGGTGATTACCTCGCCGCAGAAGCAGCGCGCAATCCCTTCTGGACGCTGTGTCGGCAGCGGAAGCGCCAGCCGGTGCATCCGGTCCTTCCAAGCGGTCTAGTCGCGCTGGCGACGCCACGCCTCGAAGTCTGTCTTGGTGCGCGTGGCGGCCAGCTCCTGCCACGCTACTTGGAAACTCGTGCGGCTTCGTTGAACGTCTCAGCAATGCCACCGCGCTGCTCACCGGGATCAGTGCCGGGGTAGAAGCCGCAGGACCAACTCCACTGCGGGGCCGAGTTCGGGACACCGGCGCGGCGACGGGACCGCCGCTCTGGGCCACTTCCGGACTCCTGGCGTGGCGAGGTGACCTATTCAATCACTTCGTCGGCGCGGGCGAGGACGGTTGGAGACAACTCGAGACCCAGGGCCTTGGCGATCCGCAGATTGATCCTGAGATCGAATTTGGTGGGTCGTTCGAAAGGTAAGTCGCCTGGCTTTGCGCCTTTCAGAACGCGGTCAACCTGTGCAATCAAGAGACGCGTTGCGTCTGCAAAGTCGGGCCCAAACGACATAAGGCCGCCGTTGGCGACCCAGTCCGGTGCAGCAAATATCGCAGGTTTTCTGCTTAGGCCCACTATCCTAATGATTTCGGCCAAGTGGGCATTGAGTATGGCATCCGGAACAAAAACAAGCCCGTCAAATCGGGCGAGGATTTCCGGGCTGAGGATTTTCGCGATATTGGCGGGATCATCGATGTTGATCGCTTCAACCTCGAAACCCAGCTTCCGGCCGGTCTTCAAAACGGGCGCAAGGCTCGTTGCGCCGCTTGTGAGTTTTGTCGTCACAGTCCCAAGGCGGACGGCCTGCGGGAGAATTTCCCGCATTAGCTCGACCCGCTTGACGGTGGTTTCTTCAGAAAAAACCGCGATGCCGGTCACGTTGCGACCCGGACGTGCGAGGCTATCCGCCAGTCCGGACGCGACTGGATCAACTGCGGCAAAGGCCACGATCGGAATTGTCTGAGTTGCCTTGTAGGCCGCGAGAGCAGCAGGCGTGCTAATCGCGATGATCACGTCCGCGCGGCCCTCTCGCACGATTTCCTCTGCCAGCGCCGGCAGCGCGTCGGCATTTCCGGCCGTGTTACGAAATTCAAGTTGAATATTCCGCCCTTCAACGTAACCAAGCTCGGCCAGAAGCCTTCTAATTCTGTCAATCTGCCCAGGAATGTTGACCGGTCCCAGTTGGACAACGCGCGTCGTTGCAGCCAGCTTTTGGGCGCGTGCAACGAGCGGCAAACTTATTGCTCCTGTAACGAGCCCAATGAATCTGCGTCGTAGCACCTGACCTCGCTGGATCCTGTCATCCGGTGGCGAGACTATCGCAATCTTGGAGTGCTCGCGAGTGAAAGGACCGCTGGTCTCGCCCGATTCGGTCACGAGCGGTAAGATTCAGATCGAGCAAATGTTTTCCGGTCTGTGCCTCAAAGCAGACGCAAGGCCTTTGTGAGTACACATCCTGGGACGAGGCAGAGCCGCAGCGCTGCCGGACCCAAGTGATGGGGCTCGCAATCAGGCCATGGTGGCGGATTACGGCTTGAGCACGTATTCGGTCAGGTCGATCTTGCGCTGTGCAAGCAACTCCGCTGCAATATCCTCGACGCTGCTGGCGTGAGCCTCGAGCAGGTCCCACGCACGCCGATGACCGTTCTGACGCAAGTCGTAGGCGGTGGTCTCATCCGTCTCCTCGAGTTCCTCAAGCAGTTCTAGGACCATGCGGTGGTCGCCAGAGTCGGCCAATTCGTGTGATGGCGGCGCGTCGAACATTTCCGCCGCGTTCATTCCTGCGACGCAAATTGCGATCCGATCCACCAGTGGAAGATGATCAGCGTTCTCGGCGTCGGCGGCTCCGGAATAGTCCTCCTGGAAGATTTGCACCCTTGCGATCTTCAAACCGAGCGCCAGCGCGACTACGGCATGCCCAGCTTCGTGGTATGCGACACTGCGCAACGCCTCATCGGTCATTGCTGCCCCCTCGCTTCGGTTCATCAAAGCTTCCTTCTCCCCGCCAAGCCGCTGGCGGTGAGCTTCATCAGCGAGCCGTAGCGCGATTCGGGCTTTGAAGGAGAGGGGGAGGCCGGGACCTTCCTCGATCATGGGGCTGGGCTGCATATTCTTCCCGATGACAACGAGTAGGAACCGATTCTAAGTCACATCCATCGTCCGGCCGTAAGCCGAGCGAGGGGTCAGCTTGGATGGAAGAGTACAGGGTCAATTTGCTCGGGCCCGATGGGCAAATTACCAACCGGATCGATATCATTTGTGCGGATGAGAAAACGGCGAGAGAGCGGGCATCGCAACTCGCGCATGATTGCGCAGTCGAGCTTTGGCAGGGGAATCGAATGATCACGAAATATCCAGCCCGTCAGTGAGGCAGAGGGGACCTCAACGGTAACCCATCACAGACGTCACCGGCTTATTCCAGTTGAAGTCCGGCCGAACATCCGCGCCGCGCCTGCCGCAGGACTGGCAGACGAAGCGCGGCTCAATCATCCGACCGCCGAAGATCGTCTGGTGGTAATGTCTCGCTTAGCTCTTGCCGGGAGCTCGATAATGGCTAGCTGCTTTGGAAGCCCTTTCAGCCACCCTTTGAATTCCGCTCCAGTCCAAGCTCTTGCAGTTTTCACGCCAGATATTGCGCCCGCCGCCACCGCTGCCAACAACGCGGCGATAATGGATTCGGACTCGTCAGCCTCAGAAATGAGCATGAAATCGGAGTCGCCGGTCGTGAAGTAAAAGCTAACAAGCTTGCCACCAGCACCCTCAATCAGCCTGCGCACAGCCGGCTCTCTGTCCTCGGGTGCGCTAACTAACCCCTTGGCATAATTCTCAGTGAAGCAACCACGCGTAAACAACCTGATCATAACGCCCGCCATTGTTTGTGAGCGCATTGACGCGGAGATTTTAGGGGCGGGCTCAGGAGGACTATTGAGATGGATCAATCCATCCAGCGATATTCCCATCTATCGCGCCGCCCGATTCCATCTCCGCCGACAATTGATGTCCGGCAGGGCCCCTTAGCCGCAGCGGCGCGACAGACGAACCTCAGCTCGATGTCGGACAGGCGCACCTCATCCGGCCAGCGATCGGCATTCAGGGCCACGTTGTGGCTGCAACGATAGTCCGAGCAGTAGACCAGGACGGGCCGCGCACGCCCATCTCGCGCATGTCGCCAAAGGTGATCTTGACCGGGCGGTGAGTGGGCGGTGTGCGGTTCTCGCGGCGGACAGGCTTGGGCATTCCGCCATGAAAGCGACTTTCCAGGCACCTCGCAAATTATCGATTCCTAGCGCCTCGGAGCGGCGACGAGCTACTGCGTGTCGTGGGTGTGGAAACCGATGTGCGCCCGTGATCACCCGGATGTTGTGGCGGGGCGACATTTGCTGGAAATTAGCAGGCGCGGGTTTAGATTCGCATAAATAACAGGCAAGTGCCTGTTCGCAAGTCACCCGGTGCCAACGTAGTGCGTTGCGCCGAGAAGGCGCCCGGGTGTCCAATAACCGTCATGTGCTCTCCTGATTCGAGACGGGCGCTTAAGGAACGCTACGGTAACTGCTCTCGTTTCAGTTTGAGTGCTGATAAGCCGAAGGGCGGCCCCGCGCCAACGGGTAGCCGCCCCTCTTAATTCAAATCTGGACCACGACGTGCGTAGTACAGCCCCTTGAACAAGGCATTTGTACTATCGCTGGAGAAATCCACAAGCACGGAGTGGTCGTAACGCACAGGAGTTACGACCTTGAACGAGACGAGCATTCTGGTCTTGCGGGGCAACCGCATCTACGAAGACGCGAACGGCCACATCTGCCTCGATGACCTCTGGAGCGCAGCGAAGACAAAGGCGACGCGGAAGCCGAAGCACTGGCGCGGGACCGCAGTGGCCAAAGCATTGATTGCAGAGCTGCAGAAAAAGGTAACCACGAGTTACATTAAGGACAATAAGCAAAACATTCCAGTCATTTACTCCAAGGTCGGTCGCGGAAATGCCGGCACGTTTGCTCACCCGGTTATCGCAGCCGCCTATGCAGGTTACCTCAGCCCAAAGTTAGAGATTGAGGTTCGCCAAATCTGGCTCCGTTTCAGGGCTGGTGACGCGACCCTGGCCGACGAAATACTGCAGCGTGCCACCGCAGAGGCCAATCGATGGGTCGGTGCACGAGCTGTCTCGCGATCTCAACGCGTGGCCTACACCGACACGCTCAAGCAGCATCACGTCACGGGCAAGGGCTACATGCTGTGCACCGAGGCGGTGTACGTGAAGCTGCTGGGAGGACGTTCCCACCAACTACGCCAGGCCCGCGGGTTAGATCCGATGGCTAACATCCGGGACAATCTCAGCGTGGCTGAGTTGTCTTTCGTCATGGCAGCCGAGGCGCTCGCGGCCGAGCGGATCGAACAGGAAATCCGCATCGGAAATGACGATTGTATCGAGGCGAGCGCTACAAGTGCTTCCGCTATCCGCGGTGCGATCGAGGCCGACCGACGTAACCGGCAGCCGATTGGCAGCTTCCGCGGTGTCGAACGCGCTGGCGGGGTTTGACGGCGGCTGCCCCGCCGAGTCTGATCCACGGCCATGGGGCGGGATCAACACGTCATCGACTTACTCGAGCACTTCGAACGGCTCTGCCTGGAGCTGGCGACAGCACCTTGCCTGAGGAGCGCGCCGACTTGCGGTCGCTCGCGATCAACAATCGATTGGGCACGGCCATAGACGGCCTAGGAGCGCCGGTAGATCTCGAAACAGGACGATGGATCTGGCTGGCCGCAAGCGACGAGCCGGCCGCCTTGGTTCAGCGCTCGTTACTAGGTGAGGTAACGATCCAGAATTCCAGCTCATCTTCAAGTTGGGCGAGCTGAGCAGGTTTCGTTTCAGGAAATTCTCCAGCAGCTCTAGGCATTTAGGGCCGACACATATCGCAATTATTGGGAGTAGAATCAAAGGCTTAAGGCGGTTATAACTTTGTGATGCGTCTTGACGGAAACCCGCTTCAGCATCTCGATGGTGCCTGCGGTGTTTTGCGAGGGCTGTGTATTCACATGCAGAAAATGAAGCGATTTACTGTCGAAATTCCTCCTGCGCTGCATCGGCGGATCAAGATCCAGTGTGCGATCGACAATACCAGGATGACCGATGTCATGCGGGTTCTGCTGGAGCGAGAGTTTGAGCGGCAAGAGCGGCAGGGTGGTTTGGCGTCCTCAGCCAGGACGACGAACCCGAAGCACAGTGGGGAGGCCATCTGATGAGCCGTGTGCGCTCTAGCTTCCGCGAGAACGACGTGAAACGGGCGCTGCGTGCCATCGAAGCTGCCGGCCAGAAAGCGGAATCCCTCGAGATCGAAGGCGGCTGTCTCAAGATCAAGATCCAGAACGTCAATGATGCCGACGAGGGCACCAGCGAAAACAGAATGAACGAGACCGACGAGTGGGATGCGAAATATGGCCAGCATTGAGCTTTGGCGCGTCAACAGCTTCCGTGATCGCCACGGCAAAATGCGACATTATTTTCGGCCGCCCGGACATAAACCGGTTCCATTGCCGGGATTGCCGGGTTCTGACGAATTTATGGAGGCTTACCGGACTGCACTGCGGGAGTGCAAAGCAGTGCGGCCCTCGATTGGCGAAAGCCGCACCCCAGCCGGAACGCTCGACGCCGCCATCGTTGCATACTATGCGAGTCCCGATTTCAAGTCCGGGCTCGCCGCTGTCACGCAGAGTAATCGTCGCGCGATTTTGGAGCGGTGGCGCATCGAGGACGGTGCGAAACGATTCTCAGGGATCCGGTCGCATCATCTCACCAACATGCTCGCGCCAAAGAAGCCGAACGTGCAGAAAAACTGGCTTAAGGCGATCCGGGGGCTGATGAAATTCGGCAAGAAAATGAACTTGCGCTCCGACGATCCAACGCAGGACGTCGAGGTGGTCAGGGTAGGAAAGAGCATGGGCCACATGACGTGGCTCGAGCCTCAGGTGACTCGGTATCGCGAGCACCACAAGGTTGGCACGATGCCGCGACTCGCTCTTGAGCTTCTGCTCAACGTTGCCGGGCGGCGGCAGGACGCGCATGTGCTTGGCCGTCAGCACATCAATCGCGACGGCAAGCTGTCATGGCGTCCGCAAAAAACCCGGCGCAGCACCGGCAAGACGCTGACGATCTCCATCATGCCAGAGCTGCAGGTGGCGCTCGACGCGATGCCGAAGAGCGACGTGATGACCTTCCTGCTCACAGAGTACGGTCGGCCGTTCGCGTCGGCGGCGGCATTCGGCAACAAATTCGCTGACTGGTGCACCGACGCCGGATTGCGATCGGTGGTGTGCGACGACGGCAGGGTGCGAAACTACCGCGCGCACGGTCTGCGCAAGGCGGCGCTGCGCGCGCTGGCGCATGCCGGATGCACCGGTTCCGAAATGATGAACGTGAGCGGTCACAGCTCGCTTCAACAATTGCAGGAATATCTCGACGAGGTGGAGCAGGAACGTCAGGCCGATGCGGCTCTCACCAAATTGAGGGCCGCGAAGGCCAAAACCTGAACAGCGAGTTACAAACCGTGCTGACCCTGATTTACAAACCGGAGCCTAAGCGATTGAAATCGCAAGAGCTTCATTCTAGGTTGGCGATCCCGGCAGGGCTCGAACCTGCAACCCGCGGAGTAGAAATCCGCTACTCTATCCAGTTGAGCTACGGGACCGTCTGGACGGCCCCGGGGATGGGGCCCGGCGACGTCTTTAGCACGCCAAATATGAAAAATCCGCGCGTCCGCCAAGCCCGGATCGAACCGTTTTCCTCAGCCGAGCGACAAAGCGAAGCGATGGACGTTTATTGTCCCGGGTCTGCGACAGCGACGCTTGAGATGTTGCGCCCGCGTCCGGGACGGGTCCACCGGCTAATTTTGTCCGGTGCTGCCACAGGCTGAGGCGGCGCCAGGGGCGGCACTTGGATTTGCTTGCCAATGGCGCATGCGACGTTCTGCTATTCTGGTTCCATCGCCTTGAGTCTGTCACCTTTCCGCGCATTTCATCGCCTACGCGGCGCTCGTCCGCGCTCCCGGGAGTCCATCATGATCGGTTTGATTCGCGCCGTCACAATCTGCGCAGCGCTGGCGCTCGGCCTGGTATCGGCGCAGGCCGCCGACAAGGCGTTCAAGCGCGACGATCTCGCGGATGCCGCGATCAAGCTGGAAGCCCAGATCAAGAGCGAGGCCGGGCCGGTCGCCAAGACCAACGCGACCCTGCGCACCGACGCGGATGCCGCCTTCAGGCGCAACGACGGCCGCAGCGGCCTTTCGATCCTCGGCCAGATCGCCGCCACCACGCCGGAGGATGCCGGCAACTGGCTGCGCATTGCCCGTGTCATCTTCCAGATCACCCCGAAGAGCTCGAGCGAGCAGACTTTCCTGCTCGAGCGCGCCTCGACCGCCGCCTACATCGCCTACATGCGCGCCGGCAATCCGGGCGAGGAGGCTGACGCGCTCGCGATGCTCGGCAGGTCGCTCGCCGAGCGGCATTTGTTCCGGCCGGCGCTGGATGCGCTGCGGCTGTCGCTCGACATGCGGGAGGTCGCCGACGTCCGCGGCCAATATGAGAAGCTGCGGGACGAGCATGGCTTCCGGCTGCTCGACTACACCGTCGATTCCGACTCGGCGGGCCCGCGCGCCTGCTTCCAGTTCTCCGAGGAGCTTGCCAAGCGCACCGACTTCGCGCCGTTCCTGGCGCTCGCGGGGCAGGACAAGCCGGCGCTGTCGGCCGAGGGTAAGCAGCTCTGCGTCGACGGCCTGAAGCACGGCGAGCGCTACAACATCAACCTGCGCGCCGGTCTGCCTTCAACCGTGAAGGAGGGGCTGCCGAAATCGGCCGAGTTCAACATCTATGTGCGCGACCGCAAGCCGTTCGTGCGCTTCACCAGCCGTGCCTACGTGCTGCCGCGCACCGGCCAGCGCGGCATTCCCGTGGTCAGCGTCAATACGCCGGCGGTCAACATCAACGTGTTCCGGATCGGCGACCGCAACCTGATCAACACGGTTGTCGACAGCGACTTTCAGAAGACGCTGTCGCGTTACCAGCTCTCCGATCTCGGTGGCGAGCGCGGCGTGAAGGTGTGGTCCGGCGAACTCGCGACCGCGACGACGCTGAACCAGGACGTCACCACCGCATTCCCGGTCGACCAGGCACTCGGCGATCTCCAGCCCGGCGTGTACGTGATGACGGCCGCGGCCAAGGGGCCGGGCAGCGACGACGATTCCCAGCTCGCGACGCAATGGTTCATCGTTTCGGATCTCGGCGTCACCGCCTATTCCGGCAACGACGGCATCCACGTCTTCGTCAACTCGCTGGCGTCGACCGATCCGGTCGGCAAGGCCGAGGTGAGGCTGGTTGCCCGCAACAACGAAATTCTGGCGACTCGCAAAACGGACGATGCCGGCCATGTGCTGTTCGAGGCAGGGCTGGCGCGCGGCGAGGGCGGGCTGTCGCCGGCGCTGCTCACGGTCAGCGGCGAGAAGACCGACTATGCCTTCCTGAGCCTGAAGACCAGCGCCTTCGATCTCACCGACCGCGGTGTTGCGGGACGCGCGGTGCCGGCCGGCGCCGACGCCTTCGTCTATGCCGAGCGCGGCGTCTATCGCTCCAACGAGACCGTGTATCTCACGGCGCTCCTGCGCGACGGGCAGGGCAATGCCGTCACTGGCGGGCCGCTGACGCTGGTGATCGAGCGTCCCGACGGCGTCGAATTCCGCCGCGCCGTGCTGTCGGACCAGGGGGCCGGCGGCCGCACGCTCTCCTTGCCGCTCAACTCGGCGGTGCCGACCGGCACTTGGCGGGTGCGCGCCTTCACCGATCCGAAGGGCTCGTCGGTCGGCGAGACCACCTTCATGGTCGAGGATTACGTCCCCGACAGAATCGAGTTCGATCTCACGTCCAAGGACAAGCTGATCAAGGCCAATGCTCCGGTCGAACTGAAGGTCGACGGCCATTTCCTCTATGGCGCGCCGGCCTCGGGCCTCCAGCTCGAAGGCGACATGCTGGTTGCGCCCGCCGACGAGCGGCCGGGCTTCGCCGGCTACCAGTTCGGCGTCGCCGACGAGGAGACCACCAGCAACGAGCGCACGCCGCTGGAGAATTTGCCGGAGGCCGACGCCAATGGCGTAGCGACTTTCCCGGTCACGTTGGACAAGCAGCCGTCATCGACGCGGCCGCAGGAGGCGCAGATCTTCGTCCGCATGGCGGAGACGGGCGGCCGCGCCGTCGAGCGCAAGATCGTGCTGCCGGTCGCACCCGCGGCCGCGATGCTCGGCGTCAAGCCGCTGTTCGGCGACAGGAACGTTGCCGAAGGCGACAAGGCCGAGTTCGACGTGGTGTTCGTCTCGCCTGAGGGCAAGACGCATCCCCGCGACGGCCTGCGCTACGAGCTCCTGAAGATGGAGTCGCGCTACCAGTGGTATCGCCAGAACAATTATTGGGAGTACGAGCCGGTCAAGTCGACCTCGCGCGTCGCTGACGGCGATCTCACCATTGCCGCCGACAAGCCGTCGCGCATTTCGCTCAACCCGCAGCCCGGCCGCTACCGGCTGGACGTGAAGTCTACCGATGCGGATGGTCCGGTGACGTCGGTGCAGTTCGATGTCGGCTGGTATTCGGACGGCAGCGCCGACACGCCCGACCTTTTGGAAACCTCGATCGACAAGCCGCAATACGCCTCCGGCGACACCATGACGGTGTCGGTGAACGTGCGTAGCGCCGGCAAGCTCACCATCAACGTGCTCGGTGACCGCCTGCTGACCACGCAGACCGTCGACGTCAAGGAAGGCACCGCGCAGGTGAAGATCCCCGTCGGCAACGACTGGGGCACCGGCGCCTATGTCGTGGCGACGCTCCGCCGGCCCCTCGATGCGGCGGCCCAGCGCATGCCGGGCCGGGCGATTGGTCTCAAATGGTTCGGCATCGACAAGCAGACGCGCACGCTCGCCGTGAAGCTGACGCCGCCGGCACCGATCCGGCCGAATGCGGCGCTGAAAATCCCGGTGAAGCTCGACGGACTCAATCCGGGCGAGGACGCCAAGATCGTCATCGCGGCAGTCGATGTCGGCATTCTCAACCTTACCAACTACAAGCCGCCGGCGCCGGATGATTATTATCTCGGCCAGCGCCGCCTGACCGCCGAGATCCGCGATCTCTATGGCCAGCTTATCGACGGCATGTCGGGCACGCGCGGCCAGATTAAGTCCGGCGGCGACGCGGGTGCTGCCGAGCTCCAGGGCTCGCCGCCCACACAAAAGCCGCTCGCGCTCTATTCCGGCATCCTCACGGTTGCCGCGGACGGCACCGCGGAGGTGAGCTTCGACATTCCTGAGTTCGCCGGCACCGCGCGCGTCATGGCGGTGGCGTGGACCGCCACCAAGCTTGGCCGCGCCAATACCGACGTCGTGATCCGCGATCCCGTGGTGCTGACGGCGACGCTGCCGCGCTTCCTGCTCAATGGCGACCACGGCACGGTCAATCTCGAGATCGACAATGTCGAGGGGCAGGCCGGCGACTACACGATCAATGTGAAGACCGCTGGCCCGGTCAAGATGACCGGCAATCCCGCGACCACGGTCAGGCTCGCCGCCAAGCAGCGCAACTCGTTCTCGCTTGCGCTCGATGCAACCGCGGCGGGGCAGGCGACGCTCGATGTCGACATCAAGGGGCCGAACGGGCTTGCGCTCGCGCGGCACTATGCGCTCGACGTCAAGGCGGCGACGCAGGTGCTGGCGCGCCGCTCGATCCGCACGCTGGCGAAGGGCGAGAGCCTGACGCTGACCTCGGACATGTTCTCCGACCTCGTGCCGGGTACCGGCAGCGTCTCGGTCTCGGCGAGCCTGTCGACCGCGCTCGACGCCGCGACGATCCTCAAGGCGCTCGATCGCTATCCCTATGGCTGCTCGGAGCAGATCACGAGCCGCGCCATGCCGCTGCTTTACGTCAACGAGCTCGCGGCCGGTGCGCATCTTGCCATGGACACCGAGGTCGACCAGCGCATCCGCGATGCAATCGAGCGGCTGCTGGCCCGCCAGGGCTCGAACGGCTCGTTCGGCCTGTGGTCAGCAGGCGGCGACGACGCCTGGCTCGATGCCTATGTGACTGACTTCCTCAGCCGCGCCCGTGAAAAAGGCTTTGTGGTGCCGGACGTGCTGTTCAAGAACGCGCTCGACCGCATCCGCAACTCGGTGGTGAATGCCAACGAGCCGGAGAAGGACGGCGGCCGTGATCTCGCCTACGGCCTCTACGTGCTCGCGCGCAACGGCGCAGCTCCGATCGGCGATCTCCGCTATCTCGCCGATACCAAGCTGAACAATCTGGCGACGCCGATTGCGAAATCGCAGCTTGCGGCAGCGCTCGCTCTGGTCGGTGACCGCAACCGTGCGGAGCGGGTCTACGGCGCAGCGCTCGACTCGCTCGCGCCAAAGCCCGTGCTGGAGTTCGGCCGCAGTGATTACGGCTCGCAGCTCCGCGATGCCGCAGCATTGGTTTCGCTCGCCGGCGAAGGCAACGCGCCGAAGGCGACGTTGACGCAAGCGGTGTCGCGGGTCGAGACCGCACGCGGACTGACACCCTACACCTCGACACAGGAGAATGCGTGGCTGGTGCTGGCGGCGCGGGCGCTGGCGAAGGAAAGCCTGTCGCTCGATGTCGATGGCCAGGGCGTCAAGACCGCGCTGTACCGCAGCTACAAGGCGGCGACGCTGGAGGGCAAGCCGCTGAAGATCACCAACACGGGTGATGCTCCGATACAGGCCGTGGTCTCGGTGTCGGGTTCGCCGGTTACGCCGGAGCCAGCCGCTTCGGCCGGGTTCAAGATCGAGCGCAACTACTTCACGCTCGACGGCAAGCCCGCCGACATCAGCAAGGTCAAGCAGAACGATCGCTTCGCCGTGGTGTTGAAGATCACCGAGGCCAAGCCTGAGTACGGTCACATCATGGTGTCCGACTATCTGCCGGCGGGCCTCGAGATCGACAATCCAAAGCTGGTGTCGTCGGGCGACAGCGGCACGCTGGACTGGATCGAGGACGGAGTGGAGCCCGAGGATACCGAGTTCCGCGACGACCGCTTCACCGCCGCAGTCGACCGGGCCTCGGACGCCAAGTCGGTCTTTACCGTCGCCTATGTCGTGCGCGCGGTCTCGCCCGGCAAATACGTGCTGCCGCAGGCCTATGTCGAGGACATGTACAATCCCTCGCGCTACGGCCGGACGGGGACGGGGTCGGTCGAGGTGCGAGCGGCGAAGTGAGATGGGCTCGAACCTGAGCTAGTTCGTATGAGCGAAGCCGCGCAACAAACTCCATCGTCATGCCCTGGCTTGACCCGGGCATCCACGGCCACGCGTGCGGTGGGTGACGACGTGGATGGCCGGGTCAAGCCCGGCCATGACGGCGCGAGGGGAGGCGTCGCACGTATCCTCTCGATAGCCGCGTTTGCGCTTGTCGTTGCAATCGGTGCATTCGTGGCCTGGGTGTATTCCCTCGGCCCGCTGCCGCTCGACGAGGCGCGCGCAGTTTCCACCACCATCGTCGATCGCAACGGCAAGCTCCTGCGCGCCTACGCCATGGCCGACGGGCGCTGGCGGTTGCCGGCCGAGACCAAAGCGAACGTCGATCCGACTTACGTGAAGCTGCTGCTCGCCTATGAGGACCAGCGCTTCTACGCGCATGACGGCGTCGATCCGCTCGCACTGGGGCGCGCCGCGATCCAGCTTGCGACGCGCGGTCATATCGTCTCGGGCGGATCGACCATCACGATGCAGCTCGCTCGGCTGATGGAGCCGCGGCGGCAGCGCTCGCTCCACGCAAAGCTGCGGCAGATCGTGCGCGCGATCGAGCTGGAGCGCAGCCTGAGCAAGGACCAGATCCTCGATCTCTACCTTACACTCGCGCCCTATGGCGGCAATCTCGAGGGTATTCGTGCCGCATCCATCGCCTATCTCGGCAAGGAGCCGAAGCGGCTGTCGCTCGCGGAAGCCGCGCTTCTGGTCGCGTTGCCGCAATCGCCGGAAACACGCCGGCTCGATCGCTATCCCGAGGCGGCGCGCAAGGCGCGCGACCGCGTGCTGGACCGCATGGTCGAGGAGCATCAGATCAGCGCCGATGACGCCAAGCAAGCGAAGGCCGTACCCGTGCCGAAGCTGCGCAAGCCGATGCCGATCCTGGCGCCGCATGCGTCCGATACAGCGCTTTCAACCGTCAAGGACGCGCCGGTCATCAAGCTGACGCTGGACGCCAATCTCCAGAAGGTGCTGGAGCCGCTCGCACGCGACCGCGCCATCGCGTTGGGTCCGAACATTTCGGTCGGCATCATCGTCGTCGACAATGAGAGCGGCGACGTGCTGGCACGCGTCGGCTCCGCCGATTATTTCGACGAGAGCCGGGCAGGGCAGGTCGACATGACCCGCGCATTGCGCTCGCCGGGCTCGACGCTGAAGCCGTTCATCTATGGCCTCGCGTTCGAGGACGGCTTCGTCCATCCCGACAGCCTGATCGACGATCGCCCGGTCCGCTTCGGCTCCTACGCGCCGGAAAATTTCGACATGACTTTCCAGGGCACTGTGCCGGTGAAGAAGGCGCTGCAGATGTCGCTGAACGTACCGGCGATCGTGCTGCTCGACCGGGTCGGCTCCAGCCGCATGGCCTCGCGGCTGCGGCAGGCCGGCGGCAATCTGGTGCTCCCCAAGGACGAAGCGCCGGGTCTAGCCATGGGCCTCGGCGGTGTCGGCGTCACGCTCCAGGATCTTGCGCAGCTCTATGCGGGCCTCGCCAGGCTCGGAACCACGCGCCCGCTGCGCGAAATCATGACCGACAGGGACGTGCGCGAGCCATTGCGGCTGCTTGACCAGGTCGCGGCCTGGCAGGTCGGCAACGTGCTTCTCGGTACGCCGCCACCCGAAAACGCCGCCCACAACCGCATCGCCTTCAAGACCGGGACCTCCTACGGCTATCGTGATGCCTGGTCGGTCGGCTTCGATGGCCGCATGACCATCGCCGTCTGGGTCGGCCGTCCCGACGGCGCGCCGGTTCCCGGTCTGATCGGCCGCGCGGCAGCAGCGCCCATCCTGTTCGATGCCTTCGCCCGGAGCGGAAAGTTGCCGGTCCCGCTGCCCAAGCCGCCGAAGGGAACCCTCCTCGTCAGTAACGCCAAGCTGCCGTTGCCTCTGCGGCGGTTCCGTCCTGTAGGGGAACTCGTGCGCGCTGGCGGCGAGCAGGCTCCCCACATCCAGTTTCCCCTGAATGGTTCCCGGATCGACGTCGACCGCTCGGCCGGCAGCGAGGCTGCCACCATGCCCGTGAAGGTCGCCGGCGGCGTTCTGCCCATGACGATACTGGTCAACGGCACCGCGCTCGGCGAGATCGACGGACGGCGCCAGAGGCTGATCGATCCGCCCGGCCCGGGCTTTGCGCGGCTGACCGTGATCGACGCCACGGGCGCCGCCGACACAGTCGTCATTCGAATTCAATGAGCCCGGCTTAAGCGGTTGTAGGGGCGGTGGTTTCAGCGTATGCGGAACCAATGGTCGAGACCTTTGCCCGCCCCCGTTTCGGAGAGCCCCGCGAGCCGAAAACCCCCGTAAATCCGGGCAACCGGTTCGTGCGCGTGATCGATGCCGTCACCGGCAGCCACGCCCGCGCAATCGGCTTCCTGGTGCTGTGCGCGCTGCTTCTGCTCTTGCCCGGCTTCTTCACGATTCCGCCGGTCGATCGCGACGAGGCGCGCTTTGCGCAGGCGACCAAGCAGATGGTCGAGACCGGCGATTACGTCGACATCCGCTTCCAGGACGACGTCCGCTACAAGAAGCCGGTCGGCATCTACTGGCTGCAGGCGGCCGCCGTTCATACCGCGTCCGCGCTCGGCCTGCCGCGCGCCCAATTGCGCATCTGGGTCTACCGCGTGCCGTCGCTGGTCGGCGCGATCGGTGCGGTGCTGATGACCTATTGGACCGCGCTCGGCTTCGTCACGCGCCGCGCCGCCGTGCTTGCGGCGCTGGTCATGTGCGCGTCCGTGCTGCTCGGCGTCGAGGCGCGGCTTGCCAAGACCGATGCGGTGCTGCTCTTCACCGTGGTTGCGGCCATGGGCGCGATGGCACGGGTTTACCTCGCCTGGCAGCGCGGCGAGGACGAGGCGCATCCGCCGTGGAGCTATCCCGCGATCTTCTGGACCGCAATCGCCGCCGGCATCCTGATCAAGGGGCCGCTGATCCTGATGTTCGCCGCGCTCACCATCATCGTGCTGGCGATCCAGGACCGCGACGCGTCCTGGCTGTGGCGGCTGCGCCCGCTCTGGGGCCTGATGTGGGTGCTGGTGCTGGTGCTGCCCTGGTTCATCGCGATCTTCTGGCGTGCAGGCGATGCCTTCTTCGCCGATTCCGTCGGCGGCGACATGCTGAGCAAGCTTGGCGCCCAGGAATCCCATGGCGCGCCGCCCGGACTCTATCTGGTCCTGTTCTGGATCACCTTCTGGCCGGGCGCGCCGCTCGCGGCGATGGCGGCGCCGGCGGTGTGGCGGGCCCGGCGCGAGCCGGGTGCACAATATCTGCTGGCGTGGCTGATCCCGTCCTGGATCGTGTTCGAAGCGGTGCTGACCAAGCTGCCGCACTACGTGCTGCCGCTCTATCCGGCGATCGCGATCCTCACGGCGGGTGCCGTGGAGCGGCGCGTGCTGTCGCGCTCCTGGCTGATGCGCGGCTCGGCCTGGTGGTTCGCCATCCCGGCGCTCGGCTCGATCATGGCGGTCGTCGGTGCGGTCATGCTGACGCGCCAGCCGGCTTTCGCGGCATGGCCCTTCATCGCGGCGTCGCTGATCTTCGGCCTGTTCGCCTGGTGGCTCTACGACAACAACCGCGCCGAACGCTCGCTACTCAATGCACTGGTTGCGGCGCTGATGCTGGCGGTCGTGGTCTGGGGCCTGGTCCTGCCGTCGCTGACGCCGCTGTTTCCGAGCGTCGAGATCGCGCGCGAATTGCGCAACGTGCGCTGCGTCGGCCCGAAGGCGGCCTCTGCCGGCTATCACGAGCCGAGCCTCGTCTTCCTGACGGGAACGTCGACCCTCCTGACCGATGGCTCGGGTGCTGCCGACTTCCTCAAGCAGGGCAACTGCCGCTTTGCGTTCGTCGAGCAGCGTTCCGAGCGCAGCTTCGTCCAGCGTGCCGAGGCGATCGGGCTTCGTTACCGCGTTGGCTCGCGCATCGACGGCTACAACTTCTCGCAGGGGCGCGCGATCTCGATTGCGATCTTCCGTTCGGATGTGTATAAGAGACAGCATTCACTCTGGCTGAGTGCGGCCGGCGCGACCCTGATCATCGCGCTGATGGTCGTGTTCGACATGAGCGAGATCCAGATGATGCCGGCGCGCGGCACGCCCGGCCTGTGGCCGATCAAGATCCTCACCGATTTCGGCAAGGATGAGTATGTGCTGACGGCGCTCGCCGCCGCGCTCGTGACTGTGGCACTGATTGCGGCCGGCCGGCACGGCACCTCGCGTGCGCTGCTGCTCGGCTTCGGCACGCGGTTGCAATTCATCTTCTTTTCCGTGCTCTTCTCGGTGCTGGTCGGCGAGGTCCTGAAATACGTCATTGGCCGCGGCCGGCCCTTCGTCGGCGGCAAGGCGAACGCGTTCAATTTCATTCCCTTCAGTGGAACGGAAGCCCATGCCAGCCTGCCTTCCGGCCATGCGGTGACCGCGTTCGCATTGGCCTTTGCCGTCAGCGCAGTGTGGCCGCGCCTGCGCGTGTTCATGTTCACCTATGCCATCGTCATCTTGCTGACGCGGCTGGTCCTGCTGGCCCATCATCCGAGCGACGTCGTGGCCGGCGCTCTGGTCGGCATCGTCGGCACCATGGCGGTACGCTACTGGTTTGCGGCACGCCGGCTCGGCTTTGCCATCAGCAGCGACGGGGTGATCGTGGCGCTTCCAGGGCCGGTATTCACACGCCTCAAAAGGGTTGCCCGCGGGGCATCCGCCCCATAAAAGCGGCTGCCTGCTGACCGGACCGGTTCCCGCCGCGGGCCCATTCCAACCACGAGCATCGATTTGTCGTTCCAGCCCTCGGTTTCCATCGTCGTCCCCGTGCGCAATGAGGCGGACAACATCGCGCCTCTGATCGAGGAGATCGGCGCTGCGCTCGATGGCCGCTGGGCCTATGAGATCGTCTACGTCAATGACGGCTCGACCGATGCGACCGGCGAGCGGCTGTCGGCCATCATGAAGCAGCGGGGCAATCTGCGTCAGCTCCGCCATGCCAGGTCAACCGGACAGTCGGCGGCCGTACGCAGCGGTGTACGAGCGGCACGTGGGGCGATCGTGGCCACGCTCGATGGCGACGGCCAGAACAATCCGGCCTTCCTGCCGGACCTGATCGCAGCGGTCGAGAAAAGCGATCGCATCGGCCTCGTCGCCGGCCAGCGGGTCGGGCGCAAGGACACCGGCTTCAAGAAGTTGCAGTCGCGCATCGCCAACGGCGTGCGCGGCACGATCCTGAAGGACGGCACGCGCGACACCGGATGCGGCCTGAAGGTCTTCCGCCGCGAGGTGTTTCTGATGCTGCCCTATTTCGACGGGCTGCATCGCTTCCTGCCTGCGCTGGTGCGCCGCGAGGGTTTCGAGATCGCCTATGTCGACGTGATCGACCGGCCGCGCCGCGCAGGCGTATCAAACTACGGCTTCTTCGACCGGCTATGGATCGGGATCATGGATCTCGCCGGCGTGTGGTGGTTGATCCGGCGCAAGAAGCCGACGCCAGAAGTCAGCGAGGTGAAGGCATGATCATCCAATACGGCCAGGCGCTGAGCAACTATCTCTACGACGTCTTCGTCGCCAAGTTCGACTTCTGGCTCGCATTCGGCCTGGTCGCGCAGCTCTTCTTCACGGCGCGCTTTCTCGTGCAATGGATCGCGAGCGAGCGTGCCGGAAACAGCGTGGTGCCGATGGCCTTCTGGTTCTGCTCCATGGGCGGCGGGCTGATGACGCTGGTTTATGGCGTCGTGAAGCGCGAGCCGGTCATCATCCTCGGACAGGCGCTGGCGACCATCATCTACGTCCGCAACATCATGCTGATCTGGAAGAACCGCGGCAGCGCCTCGAAGACGCTGGATCGCTGATCCCTGTCCGGGCCAGGGCTTTTGGCCCGTCCGACCAAAATGTCGAAAACAACCCCATGCAAAGTAAGACTGGCGATCGCCGGTCCTAAACGCCAGGCATCCGGTAGATAAGGCGTATCGAACAAATTGGAGTTGACGCAGAGCCGGGCAGGGCGGCCGCCTCCGCCTCGTTTCTGCGGTAGGGCCCGCCCTCGCGCAGGCGATCGAGATGCCGCTGCTCTCGGGCGCATGGATAGACTCATTTCAGCGAGCAGCGATTTCCGCCGTGGCACTTTTATGGGTTGAGCGCCTTCTGGTGCCTGGCTTTCCGGCGCTTGATCACGTCAGTATAGAGCGAGCACAGCGTCACGACCACAATCGCAAAGCTGGCCGCCGCGCCGCCCTGCTTGTCGATCAGATATCCAAAGAGAGGCGCAACGAGCGAAAATGATCCGTCTCCCGCCATGGATGCGACAGACATCGCCGTAGCGCGGCTGTCTGATGATTCAGCATACCGGTTGATCAGTATGCGCATGATCGGATCGGAGATGCCTTGGGCGACCGCGTGGAGCGCAAGCCCTATGGAGACAATGACGATGCCAACCTTGCCTTCGGATGCAAAGGAGAGGCTCATGATGGCGAAGGCGGCCACGATCAGCGCGGTTTGCGTATGCAGCAGGCCGAAGACGCGACAGATGCGCTCGACGAAGAACGAGGCGACGAGCGAAATGAACAGGAGTGCCGTGAAGCATGTGCCGATCCATTCCAACGGCAGATGGTGCAAATCCGAGAAGGGCTGAAACGCCCAGAAACCGGCCTTTACGCCGATCGTGATAATCGCGAATTGCAGCAGGACCCGCCGATATTCGGCGTTGCGTCGGACCAGCGCGACCGCGGACACGACAACGGTCTTAAGCGCCGTGTTTCTGCGGCCACCTTCCTTGAGGAACAGGGCTGCTACGGGCGCGGAAATGAAGATTGCGATGGACGTGAGAATGAATGTGCTGCCCATCGTGTACCAGGTTGCGAAGACCGACCCGAAGGCCGAAGCAACACCGCGCGCGATGTTCCGCATGCCCCATCCGATGGACTCGACCCGCTCATATTCTTCGGTCTTTGCAAGGGCCTTATACTCGTCGTACACAAGAGCGGAGTCGGTGCCGGACGCCATCGACATCGAGAGGCCTAGGCCAGCCTCGAAGAGCATCATCTGCCAGTACTGATCGCAAAGTCCGAGACCAAGATAGCAGGATGCGGCCACCAGCGAGCCAAGGACCAGCGTGAGCTTCCGGCCGATACTGTCTGCAAAGACACCGCACGGCACTTCGAAACCAGCTTTGGCGATATAGTAGAAGCTCTCCAATGAGAGAGCCGTTGCGAGTGAGAAGCCCAGGCTCTGGAAGTACAAGACGCTAAAGGCCACGTGAAAGTAGCTGTTGCGCGAGAACCGGAAGACGATGAAGGCTAACCCGAACGGCTCTACCCTCATTGAGCGGCCCTTCCGAGCATTCGAATACCCGTCGCATAGATGGAGGCCCAGGTCGGCAGGTCCGGCACGACGGTCTGAGATCTCAGCCATCCGAAACACGAGTTCGCGGCATAAAGGTAGAACCTGACACGCCAGTTTCCGCGCAGCGCAGCAGCCGGCAGCATCTGTGCAACACTTTCTTCCGCCGCCTCGATCCCGGCCTCCGTCGAGGCGAAGTAGCGGTCGTCCAGGTCCATGACAAGCTGGGAGCCGGAGAGTGACAGCGCGTAAACGGGGGCCGCGCTTTTGCTTTCCTTCTTGATGAGGATCGGCGAAAGGCCAGCTATGCTGTGCAGCACGTTGGCGGCATCGTAAAGCGGCGATCCATGGAAAGCCACGTGCGGTGCCTTTCCTTCCCAGCTCGCCCTCGGATCTATGAGTAGGAAGCCCTCGTGTTGCTGCGAGGGGATAATATTCCGCAATTGTAAATCGCCGTGAATGAAGGAGGACGGAGCCGCATCGTCTGTCATGCGGCTCACGGCCGTATCCAGCATCGTGAGCGGCGCAGCGAAGGTACGTCCGTTGATGATCACGCGGCTCGCGACGATGTCCGAAAGAGGGGGAAGGCCCACAATCCGCCCGGCATTGATGCGCATGGCCTCGTTGTCGGTCAGGAGTGCGGTGGTCCGTCCCGTGAGGTGATACTGATCGAGCCGCCAGGCCTCCGGCGTCAGTGTCTCCGAATAGATCGGGGCCATGCAGTTTGCAAAGCGATTGAGGGTACGTTCCCATCCTTCGACCAGTTCGCCCACACCATCGTAGAGATCATGTTCGATCGTCACGTCTTTGCCAGCTTCCATGGCGAACCACCCGACAGATCGTTCGACGGATCGGCAATACACCGCGGGAAAATCGATATGCGGTGCACTGCTCGTGAATTTCCGGGCGGCTTCGAAGAAGTCCGTCTCCTCGCGCATTACATCGCTTGCGCCGATCTTGATGACGACCGACGGCTCTGCGCTAACGTAGAACAAGGCGAGGGAGCCCGTTCCACTCGTCAGCCGACGAAAAGTAGGCGCAAAGCCGCGGTTTCTCACCGATCGATTGGCCATGCATGAGTCCAGCGCTTGCTGGACGCACATGGTCATATCGGGGGGAGAAGCATGAAGGTGGCTGTTCATGGGAGGACTCTTTTAGTTACGCGTCGGGGCCAGCAGCTCACGCGGCGACGGCCGGGACTGCGCCGATCGCTTCCAGCGCGTCGAGGGCTGATGCGAGCGATTCGAGCTCGATCGTCAGCGGCGGCAGGAATTTCAGGACCTCATCGTTGGGCCCGCAGGTCTCCGCGATGACGCCACGACGATAGAGTCCCCGCGAGAGGTTCTGGGCGATGGCTGCGTCCGTGAAGGCGAGACCAGTGAAGAGCCCGCGCCCCCTGATCGAAGCCACGCCTGGTGGAAAGAGGGGGACGATTTTTTCGAGTCTGCTTCGAGAGGAAGGCGGTCTTGCGGGCGATCCCGGTCGCGAAGCTGTCGTCGGTCCAATAGGCGTGGATCGCCGCCGTCGCGCCGACAAAGCCGAGATTGTTACCGCGGAACGTGCCATTGTGTTCGCCCGGTGCCCATTTATCGAGTTCGGGTTTGCGAAGGACGACCGCGAGCGGCGTCCCAAATCCACTGAGCGATTTGGACAGGGTTACGATGTCCGGCACGACGCCGGACTCCTCGAAGCTGAAGAATGTTCCGGTGCGCCCGCATCCGGCCTGAATATCGTCCACGATCAGGAGGGCTCCGACCTCCTTGGCGAGCTCGCTGATCTTCCGCAGCCATTCCGGCCGGCAATGCGAAAGACCGCCCTCTCCCTGAACGGTCTCCACGATGAAGGCGGCCGGTGCTGCGCCATAGATCGACGCTTAGCGACCGTTGCACGCCCTCGGGCGCCGCATGGAAATAATCGACAAAGTCCGGGAAGTAGATGTGCTCGGTGAAGGGGCTTGTATCCTTCAGCTTGACGCCCTGTCCGCGCCAGATCAGGTGAAGCTGAACGTCCGGGTAGCGACCAAGCAGGTCGAGGGCGATCTCGATAGCGCTTTGGCTGGCGCCAACGATCGCAAGGCTCCTTGGGGCCGCCTCGAGTCCGATAGCATTGAGACCAAAGAGGTACTGGGAGGCATGAAAGATACGCTTATCGTTCACCTCGGCGAAGACGGGCGGCACCAAGGGCGATCGACCGGGCGCAAATGCGATCGTTCGAGCCAGGCGCGTTCTGCCGTCGGCCGATCGGATTTGATAGAGATCGGCACCAAGCGACCGATCCACCTGGATCGATACAATTTCCTCGCCGTAGGAGACGACCTCGGCAAATTGCTCTGCGACCCAGCGGACATAGCCCGCGTACTCCGTGCGCGGCGGGAACGGCTGATCGAGATTGAGGAAATCGAACAAGCGTCCGACGGACTCCAGATAGCTCAGGAAACCGTATCGGCTGCGTGGATTTCTGGGAGTGGCGAAATCCCGAAGCGGATTGTGCTGGATGTCGCTTCCCTCGAGAAGCATTCCCGGCTGCCAATTGGGCTCAAGAGATCGCTCGAGAAAAAGAACATTCCCTCGGAAATGCGCCTCCTTCATCATCACCGCCAGAGCGATGTTTGCGGGACCAAAGCCGATCCCAATGCAATCGTAGATATCGCGCATCATTGCCAGTGCACCTCAGCGGTTTGCGGACACAATCGATGAAAGTCTGTTCGTGGAAATCGCGCGGCGAGGGGCGGCTCACCTGTCCGGACGGCCGCCGGATCGTTTCATGCGCGATACCGGCCGGCCGCGGAGATGTTCGCTTGACCACGCGTGCGCCGCGCAGCTCGAACCGGGAGATACTTCTCTCAAGGCTGATCGCGGCGAAGGATCATTCTTCCAATGACGCTGCCCGGAAATCGCCAGTTCTCCGTTCGGGCTGAAGCGAGCCTTACGGCTCGGCCTGAAAGCGGCCGTATGAATTCCGTCGACGGCGTAGCGGCCATCGTCGAAAGATTGCGCGTAGCCCATCCGATGCCCCATCGCCTTGGTCTTCAAAATCTTCGGGAGCCGCTGATTGGTCCGCACTGATCTTGCGTGACACTTTTGTGAATTAGTTGCGCCGAGGCAATTGACAATTTCTAATACACATTAGAAAAGCCAGCGCATGACCTTCGCGAACCTTCCACCCCTCAATGCCTTGCGCTATTTCGAAGCTGCGGCCCGCAGGAGGAGCTTCACGTCGGCGGCCGAAGAACTGCACATCACCCAGAGCGCGGTGAGCCAGCAGATCAGAAACCTGGAAAGTTTCATCGGAGCCGCTCTTTTCAAGCGCGGCACTGCGACGGTCGTATTGACCGACATCGGCAAGAAATATTTTGAAACTGTCAGCAAGGCGCTTGAGCGTATTGATACGGCGACGTCCAAAGCGAAGACAACGCAGCGAAGCAAGAAGATCGAGCAAATCTGCCTTAGCGTGTCGCCGTCGTTCACGCATCTATGGCTCGTCAAGCGTCTCTATAAATTCCACCAGGACGTGAAAGACATCCAGTTGGCCCTGAATGTCACGCGGCACTACGTGGATTTCGAAGTCGAGAACGTGGATATGGCCATCCGTCACGGCGATGGTGAATGGCCCGGCCTTCATGCCGATCTTCTGACGAAGGACCGCATGGTGGCGGTCTGCAGTCCACGGCTCCTTCAGAAGCAGCGGGTGCCGAAGAGTCTGCCGGAGATTGCCAACTATCCCATCATCGAGGATCCCGTCTATCGGTACTGGGCCCGCTATGCCCGCCAAGTCGGCCATCAACTCGATCTGACCGACGCCGTCCAATACGATGACAGCGGGGTCATCGTCGAAGCCGCCATCAACGAGCAAGGTATCGCGATGGCGCGTGCATCGCTCGCTTCCGCGGCTCTTGCGCGCGGCCAGCTCGTCAAGCTGTTCGACGCCGATTTTTCCGACGCACTCGGATATTACATCGTTTTTCCATCTGCCCATAAGATTCGTCGAAGCGTGACGCGTGTGAGCAAATGGTTGCGACTGGAAGCTTCGCGTGAGCGCACCATCTAGTTCCTTCCAGGTCGGACCCGCCTGAGCGCGTTAGCTATCTCGGATATCTTGCTAGCGCGGCAGAGCGGACGCCGCGCCAGAGACGAACAGGGCGGCCGCCTCGGCCTAGTTCCTGGGTAGGGCTCGCCGGCTACATCGAGCACGGGATGGGCCACCGAGCAGATATGCGAGTGAATGCAGCGCAAGTCGTGCAGGCGATCGAGATGCCGCTCGGCGTCGGCGAGTTAGGTGTTACGCGGCCTGGACATTTCCACCAGCAGTTTGCGCGCCTCGTTGGCATCGCCCGACATGAGCACATCGAAGGCGATGCACAGCGAGTCCATAGTCCGCTGGTAGAAGGTTGCCAACTGCAACGCGCCCGCATCACCCCTTTGTTGCGGTGCGTTTGTTAGGCGGGATGCCCAATTTCGAAGCTCAAATTGCCGCGTTGAAGGCAGCAAAGCCGCGATCGAGATCAGCCTTGAGGTCCTCGACGCTCTCGAGCCCGATATGCAGACGCAGCGTCGGACCGCCCGGGGCCCACTTCGTTGCCGTGCGATAACTGTCGCAGTCGAAGGGGATGGCGAGGCTCTCGAAGCCGCCCCAGGAATAGCCCATTCCGAACAGCTTGAGGCTATCGAGCATGGCATCGACTGCCTTCTGCGGCGCGGGCTTCAAGATGACGCTGAACAGGCCGGAGGCGCCGGTGAAGTCGCGCTTCCAGATCGCGTGGCCCGGATCTGTCTCGAGCGCGGGATGGAGCACGCGCGCAACCTCCGGCCGCGTGGCGAGCCAGCGCGCCACGTCGAGCCCCGAGCGATAGTGCTGTGCCAGCCGCACCGACAGCGTGCGCATGCCGCGCAGCGCGAGGAAAACGTCGTCGGGCCCCGCGCAGACACCGAGCAGGCGGATGGCCTCGGTCACGAGCGGCCACGCCTTGGCATTTGCGGAGATGGTGCCGAACATGATGTCGGAATGGCCGCCGATATATTTGGTCGCGGCCTGCATGCTGATGTCGACGCCCTGGTCGAGCGAGCGATGATAGAGCGGCGTCGCCCAGGTGTTGTCGTCGATGACGAGCGCGTCGCGGGCGTGCGCGACCTCGGCGACCGCGCGAATGTCCGGCATCTCGAAGGACTGCGAGCCCGGCGCTTCCACCAGCACCGCGCGCGTATTGGGCTTGAACAGGGCTTCGATGCCTGCACCGATCAGCGGATCGAAATAGGTGGTCTCGATGGCGTAGCGCGCGAGCAGGCCGTTGCAGAAATTGCGCGTGGGCCGATAGACGTTGTCGCAGACGAGCAGGTGATCGCCCGCCTTCAGCACCGCGAGCAGGGTGGTGGTGATCGCAGCCAGGCCCGACGGCGCGATGCCGACGCCGGCGCAGTTCGGTCCCTCCAGCGCCATCAGCGTCTCCTGGAGCGCCTTGGTGGTGGGAGTGCCGTGGCGGCCATACTGGAACTCGCCGCGATGGGCGTGCAGGTCCTCGGCCGTCGGGTAGAGCACGGTCGAACCGTGCACGACCGGCGGATTGACAAAACCCTTCTGCGCCTTGGTGTCGCGGCCGGAGGTCACCAGCCGGGTGTCGGGATGTTGCGAGAAGGGCTTCGCGCCCGCAGAAGAATCCATGCGTGTGCTTTCAAAACTGGGATTGTCGGCGCGGAAAGTCCCCGCGCGGGACGGCGGATCGACCGCAACTGGTAATAACAGATCACAGAAGAGTCCCGTCAACCCCTTGACCCGGCTCGCCAGTCGTTCTGTGATGCGCAGGTGCTATTCTGTCGCCGCATGTTGAGGGGCTTGCCGCGACCTTCGATCCACCGCCCGAGGGACCATGCCTGACAGCCTGGCGTCCAACGGTTTCCGGCAGGGGATCAACGGGGTTGGCCCACAGCTTGCACGATGTTCAGCGAAAGACGTTCAGCGAAGGATGTTCAACGAACGTTCCCATACGCCATTAGATTAGAGACGACCGCACGTCGCCCCCAACACGATGCCCTTGAAAGGCTTCAGCCCATGAAACGCGTAACTCTGGTTCTCACCCTTGCTCTCGCCGCCGGCCTGTCCGCCCCGGCCGCCCAAGCGCAAACGCTCAAGACCATCAAGGACAGGGGCATGCTGTCCTGCGGCGTCAGCCAGGGCCTGCCGGGCTTCTCGTCGCCGGACGACAAGGGCAACTGGACCGGGCTCGACGTCGACCTCTGCCGCGCGGTCGCGGCGGCCGTCTTCAACGATCCGACGAAAGTCAAATACGTGCCGACGTCCGCCAAGGACCGTTTCACCGCGCTGCAATCCGGCGAGATCGATCTGCTCTCGCGCAACACCACCTGGACGATCTCGCGCGATACCTCGCTCGGCGCCAATTTCGCCGGCGTGAACTACTATGACGGCCAGGGCTTCATGGTGAAGAAGTCGCTCAAGGTGAATTCGGCGCTGGAACTCAACAGCGCCTCGGTCTGCGTCCAGACCGGTACGACCACCGAGCAAAATCTCGCCGACTACTTCAAGGCCAACAACATGAAGTACGAGGTGATCGCGTTCGCCACCAACGACGAGACGGTCAAGGCCTATGAATCCGGCCGCTGCGACGTCTTCACCACCGACCAGTCTGGCCTCTACGCCAACCGCCTGAAGCTTGCCAATCCCAACGACCACATGGTGCTCCCGGAAATCATCTCCAAGGAGCCGCTCGGTCCGATGGTGCGCCACGGTGATGACCAGTGGTTCGACATCGTCAAATGGACCCTGTTCGCGATGGTCACGGCCGAAGAGCTTGGCATCACCTCCAAGAACGTGGACGAGAAGGCGAAGTCGGACAATCCCGAACTGAAGCGCGTCCTCGGCACCGACGGCAATTTCGGCGAACAGCTCGGCCTGACCAAGGACTGGGTGGTCCGGATCGTGAAACAGGTCGGCAATTACGGCGAGGTGTTCGACCGCAACGTCGGCACCGGCTCACCGCTGGGTATTGCCCGCGGCCTCAACAGCCTTTGGAACAAGGGCGGTCTCCAGTACGCTCCGCCGATCCGCTGATTGCCAAGCCCACGGCTTGCGGCGATGAGCACCGAGGCCCGAAAACCACCGCCGCAGATCGCGCTGAAGCTGAGGCGCGCTCTCGGTGGTAAGGCTGGCTGGAACGGCGTCGCCGTCCAGCTCGCCTTCGCCGCGATCCTGGGCTGGATGGCCTATGAGATCATCTCCAATGCCCGCGCCAATCTGGAAAACCAGCACATTGCTGCCGGTTTCGGATTCCTGAGGAACAATGCGGGCTTCGACGTCAATCAGACCCTGATCCCCTACACCGGCTCGGACACGTTCTTGCGCGTGTTCGTGGTCGGGCTTCTGAACACGCTGGTGGTCTCGGTCGTCGGCATCTTCTTTGCCACCATCATCGGCTTCATCGTCGCGCTGTGCCGGCTCTCCCCCAATTGGCTGCTGTCACGCGTCGGCGAGATCTATGTGGAGATCATCCGCAACCTGCCGCTCCTGTTCCAGCTGCTGTTCTGGTACCTCGCGGTGCTCGCGGCCTTGCCCAATCCACGGCAGAGCATCTCGCTGCTGGGCATTGCCTTCATCAGCAACCGGGGACTGGTCATTCCACGCCCGGTCGGCGAAAGTGGATTCGAGGCGTTCCTGGTGGTGCTGGCGCTCGGCATCGTCGCTTCGTTGGCGCTGCGCGTCTACGCGCGGCGCGAGCTCTACCAGCGCGGCCGCATGATCCGGATCTGGCCCTACGTGCTGGGCCTTCTGTTCGGGCTTCCGCTCGTCACGATGCTGATATTCGGTCTGCCCTTCACCTTCGAGCTGCCGCAGCTCAAGGGCTTCAATTTCGCCGGCGGCGCGCGGATCATTCCGGAATTCGTGGCGCTGTCGGTGGCGCTGTCGACTTACACGGCGGCCTTCATCGCCGAGATCGTGCGCGCCGGTATCCTGTCCGTGCACAAGGGACAGATGGAGGCGGGATCCTCGCTGGGCTTGAGCCGCGGCACCACGCTACGGCTGATCGTGGTGCCGCAGGCCATGCGCGTGATCGTCCCGCCACTGACCAACCAGTATCTCAACCTCACCAAGAACTCCTCGCTTGCCGTCGGGATCGGCTATCCTGATCTGGTCTCAGTGTTCGCCGGCACATCGCTCAGCCAGACCGGGCAGGCGATCGAGATCATCGCCATGACCATGGCCGTCTACCTCCTGATCTCGCTCTTCACCAGCGCCGTCATGAGCGTCTATGGCTGGCGCATCAACCGGAGCCTGGGAGCATGACGGATATCACCGCGTCATCCTTCGTTCGCCAGGACCTCGTTGCGGAGCGGCCTGCGCCGGTGAAGACCACCGGCTTCGTCGGCCTTGTGCGCACGCGCCTGTTGAACTCGCCGACCAACATTCTCTTGACGATCCTCGGCGCGCTGCTGCTCTGGTACACCGTCATTCCCGCGCTCAGATTCCTGGTGGTCGACGCCGTCTGGACCGGAAAGGACCGTACGGCGTGCCTGCCCGAAAATGCGGGGTATGTGGTCGGTGCCTGCTGGCCCTATATACAGGCGAAGCTTCCGCAGCTCATCTATGGCTTCTATCCCGAGGCGGAACGCTGGCGGGTCAATCTGACCTTCATCCTGGCGGCAGTCCTTTTGTTGCCGCTGCTGATTCCGCGCCTGCCGGCGAAGGGACTCAATGCCGGCCTGTTCTTCTTCGCCTTCCCGGTGGTCGCATTCTTCCTGATGCACGGCGGCGGCATCACCGGTTTCGGCCTGAGCTGGACCGCCGGCCTGCTGCAACTGTTCGACGACAGCGTCATCGGCGCGGGGCAGGTACTGGTCAGCCTCGGCAAGAGTTCGGCCATCGGTCCGCTTTTGTGGGTCGTCGGAAACTTCATCGTGCTGGTCGGCACCGCGATCCAGTGGCTGATCTTTCCGCTGACCTGGCTGCGCGATCAGATCCAGGCAAGTAGCCAGTCGGTCTGGATCGATTTCGCGATCACAACTATCGTCGTCTCGTTGATCCTGTTCTTCCTGGGCGGGGGAATGCGCACCGGCTGGCGCGCGCTTGCATCGAGCATAGCGACGTTCATCGGCACCGCGCTCGTGATCAAGCTGATGGGGCTCGATCACGGCGGCCTGCCGATCGTCGATACACGCCTGTGGGGTGGGCTCCTGGTGACGCTGGTGGTTGCCGTGACCGGCATCGTCACCTCCATGCCGATCGGCGTCGCGCTGGCGCTCGGGCGCCGCTCGACGATCCCGCTGATCCGGATCTTCTCGATCGCCTATATCGAGTTCTGGCGCGGCGTGCCGCTGATCACCGTGCTGTTCTTCGCGACCTACATGCTGCCCCTGTTCCTGCCGGGCAACTTCACGGTCGACGGCCTGGTGCGCGCATTGATCGGCATTGCGTTGTTTACCGGCGCCTACCAGGCCGAAAACATTCGCGGTGGGCTCGCTGCGGTTCCGCGTGGGCAGGGAGAGGCGGCTTCAGCACTGGGCCTGTCCTGGTGGAAGACCACCTCGCTGATCGTGCTGCCGCAGGCGCTGCGCCACGTCATCCCGAGCCTCGTCAACAGCTTCATCTCGCTGTTCAAGGACACTTCTCTGGTCTCGATCGTGGCGCTGTTCGATCTGCTCGGCTCGCTCAGGGCATCCTTCTCCGACCCGGTCTGGTCGACGCCGTCGACGGCGTTCACCGGCTTTGCCTTTGCCGGAGTCCTCTATTTCCTCTTCTGCTTTGGAATGTCGCGTTACTCACTCTTCGTCGAGAACCGACTCAACGCCCATCGCCGCAACTGAACGGGGTCACCATGTCCGCCAGCCCGATCGTCAAGATTTCCGGCCTCAACAAATGGTATGGCGACTTTCACGTGCTGCGGGACATCGATCTCGAGGTCGAGAAGGGCGAGCGCATCGTGATCTGCGGTCCCTCGGGCTCGGGCAAGTCGACGCTGATCCGCTGCATCAACGCGCTGGAGGAGTTTCAGGAGGGCGAGATCGTCGTCGACGGTATCGAGCTCGGGCCGAACCTGAAACACATCGACGCGGTGCGCCGCGAGGTTGGCATGGTATTCCAGAGCTTCAATCTATTCCCGCACCTCACGGTGCTCGACAATTGCACGCTGGCGCCGATCTGGGTCCGCAACATCCCGAAGAAGGACGCCGAGGCGACCGCGATGAAATTCCTGGAGCGGGTCAAGATCCCGCACCAGGCCAACAAGTTTCCGGGCCAGATGTCCGGCGGCCAGCAGCAGCGCGTCGCGATCGCGCGCGCACTCACCATGAATCCGAAGGTGATGCTGTTCGACGAACCCACCTCGGCGCTCGACCCAGAAATGGTCAAGGAGGTCCTCGACACCATGGTCGACCTCGCCAAGGAAGGCATGACCATGCTCGTCGTGACGCATGAAATGGGCTTTGCGAAGGAGGTCGCCAACCGCGTGGTGTTTATGGACGCCGGTCAGATCATCGAATCCAACACGCCGCAGGAATTCTTCGCCCATCCGCAGCACGCGCGCTCACAGCTTTTCCTGAGCCAGATATTGCGGTGATCTCGATCCTCATGGTGAGGAGCGAGCAAAGCGCGCGTCTCGAACCATGAAGGCCCCTTCGTCCTCGCGGCCATCCTTCGAGACGCGGCGCAAGGCGCCGCTCCTCAGGATGAGGTCGGAAGGCGCGCCGCGCCTTACACAAACGGCGGCTTGATGTTGCTGCGCTTCTCCAGCCAGGCCGGCACCGGCAGATTCTTGGCGCGCATGAAGTCCGCATTGAACAGCTTGGACTGATAGCGGCTGCCGGAATCGGCGAGCACGGTGACGATGGTCTTGCCGGGCCCGAGCTTCTTCGCGAGGCGAATGGCGCCAGCGATGTTGACGCCCGTCGAGCCGCCGAGGCACAGGCCCTCATGCTGGAGCAAATCGTAGATCAGGTTGACCGCTTCCTCGTCGGGAATGAGGAAGGCATCGTCGACCTTCGCGGTCTCGACGATTGCGGTCGCGCGGTTGAGCCCGATACCCTCAGTGATCGAGCCGCCGGACGTCGCAGTGGGCTCGCCGGTCCGGAAATATTCGTACATCCCGGCGCCGTGCGGATCGGCACAGGCGATGGCGACGTCCTTGTTTTTCTCCTTCAAATAGCGGCTGACGCCGGCAAGCGTACCGCCGCTGCCGACCGAGCAGGCGAAGCCGTCAACCTTGCCCCCGGTCTGCTGCCAGATTTCGGGGCCGGTGGATTCGTAATGCGCCTTGGCATTGTCGAGGTTGTTCCACTGGTCGGCGAACAGCACGCCGTTCGGCTCGCTCTTGCGCAACTCATCCGCGAGTCGGCGCCCGACATGCTGGTAGTTGTTGGGATTGGCGTAAGGCAGCGCCGGCACCTCGACGAGCTCGGCGCCGCACAGCTTCAGGAAATCCTTTTTCTCCTGGCTCTGGGTCTCCGGGATCACGATCAGCGTGCGATAGCCGCGCGCGCTTGCCACGACTGCAAGGCCGATGCCGGTGTTGCCGGCGGTTGCCTCGACCACCAGGCCCCCCGGCCTCAGTTCGCCGCGCTTCTCGGCCTCCAAGATCATCCATTTGCCGGCGCGGTCTTTCACCGACTGGCCGGGATTCATGAATTCGGCCTTGCCGAGAATGGTGCAGCCGGTCTGTTCGGACGCACGCTTGAGCTTGATGAGGGGAGTGTTGCCGATGGCTTCGACAACGTCGTTTTTGATGGTCATGTCAGGCAATTACCGGCTGGTTCTGTGAGGTGATCGAGACCCTAAAGTAGGGTCTCCGGCCACACAAGGCGAGGGCGCAAAGTCTTAATGCTGCTTTGCGAAGACGACCTGCCGGACGTCGATATTTCCGGAGAGGAAACCGGCCTCGCAATAGGAGAGATAGTACTCCCAGAGTCGCCGGAACCGATCGTCGAAGCCGAGCGGCACGAGGTTGGGCCAGGCGCTGCGGAAGTTATTTCGCCAGGTGGCAAGCGTCTTGGCATAATCTTGCCCAAAGATGCGCTCTCGGATGACGGGGACACCAAACGTCTCGCCAAGGGATTTGAGCACGGCGGGCGAGGGCAGCATGCCGCCGGGAAACACGTAGCGCTGGATGAAGTCGACCTCGCGCCGATAGGTCTGAAACAACCCGTCCTGGATGGTGATGGCCTGGATGCCGGCAAGACCGCCCGGCAACAGGCGATCACGTAGCTGCGCGAAATATTTCGGCCAAAACTGCTCGCCGACGGCCTCGATCATCTCGATCGAGGCGATGCGGTCATACCGGTCGCGCTCATCGCGGTAGTCCTGAAGGCGGATCTCGACCTTGTCGGAGAGACCGGCGTCCTGGATGCGCTTTTGCGCAAAGTCGCGCTGCTCGGTCGAGATTGTCAGCCCGACAACGTGCGCACCAAAAGTCTTGGCCGCGTACTCGGCAAATCCCCCCCAGCCGCAGCCGATCTCGAGCAGCTTCTGTCCCGGCTTGAGATCGATGGCTTCGGCGAGCCTGCGATACTTGTTGGTTTGGGCTGCCGTGAGATCGGTGGTGTTCTCTTCGAACAGCGCCGAGGAATAGGTCATGCTCGGATCGAGCCAGGCGGAATAAAAGGCGTTGCCGATGTCGTAATGCGCATGGATATTGCGCCGCGCCTGGCGCCTGGTGTTGCGGTTGAACCAGTGCCGGACCACCTGGACGAGGCGCATCAGCGGCTTGTCGCGGAGCATGGCCTGGATCAGGTCGTGGTTGACGCAGAAGATATAGAGGAACTGCGTGAGATCGGGCGTATCCCAATCGCCCGCGAGATAGGCTTCGGCAATCCCGATATCGCCGGCATTGATGAGGCGCGGCGCAAAATCGTAATTGTGCAGCCGCATCACGGCATTCGGGCCGGGCTCGAGGCCGCCGAGCCGGATGACGCGGCCGTCGGGCAGGATCACGTCGAGCGTGCCGCGCCTCAGACGTGAGCCGAAGGCGAGCGCGAGGCGAACCAGGCGGGGCAGGTCTGCGAGGACCGTCTCGACATTGTCGGGGGTGACCGGAATCGCGTTCTGCATCGGCATCACCTGAACTGGCACTGTCCGACCGCTCAGGTAGCCGCGCCCATCCCGGTTCTCGCTGGACCCGAGAGCGCCCCCGCAGGCAGTCAGCGACGGGTAGTATAAGCGCGCGTTTCCGCGGCCGCCAAGCTGTCGCGTTGTCGGCAATGCCCCCTGCCGCTCGATGTCTGAAGAGCTTCGGTGCGCTGCGGCGCAGGATTCAGTGGAGGGCAGCCCTTCTGTGGCCGTCCCGATCCCGCTGTGGCGGCAATACCACATGAAATGTTGGTAAGCTTGTCGACGCCGGGGAGCGCGTCGAAATGCGAGAAAGCCCTATAGAAGTAGGCAAAACCTGCGTGTTTCGCGACTTCGTGAAGTCCATTTGCGGGGCGGGCTTCGCAGTTGCGGGACTGTCCGCCCCGGCCACGCCCCGCTAATATGCGGCACGGTTGCAGGAAAGCATCACGCTGTGAACGAAACGGAGACCATCCCCCAACTGAACCACCGCGAATCGGTTAATCCGGCCGCGCGGTGGCAGTTGCGTCTGCCCGGCAGGGGGTGGATGTGACCCGAAGATTTCCGATGGTCGTCGTCCGGCGATCGTACTGTCCCGCACGTGAGCTGCTGGTTGGGCTGCTGGGCGCAGTGGGCCGGGCGGTGGCGCTTGGCCTGGCACTGAGCTCCGCCGGCTGCGTGCTGACGCAGGACTTACCCGATCCGGCGCTCGACGTGCCCAGCCAGTATAAATACGCCGGCAAGCCCGATGCGCCGCCGCCGCTCGACTGGTGGCGCGGCTTCCGCTCGGCGGAGCTGACGCAATTGATGGAGGAGGCACAGACCGTCAACCTGGACATCGCCGCCGCCGTCTCGCGCATCTTCGAGGCCGACGCCCAGGCGCGGCAGGCCGGTGCAGCCCTGCTGCCGAGCTTGTCCGGCTCGGGCTCGGAGACCTATTCGCGGACGTCAGGCTCCTCGTCCTCCGGACTCACCAACGGCGGCCGCGAGGTCGTCAACTATTCGGCCTCGCTGAGCGCGAGCTACCAGCTCGATTTCTGGGGCCAGAATCGGGACGCATTGCAGTCCGCCGAAGAGACCGCCCACGCCAATCGCTTCGATCGCGACGTCGTGGCGCTGACCACGCTCACCAGCGTTGCCAACGCGTATTTCCAGGTGCTGGCCTCGCAGGATCGCTTGCGCACCGCGCAAAGCAACATCGCCAGTGCCCAGCGGATCCTCGATGCCATCAAGGAGCGGCGCAAGGCGGGCACGGGCACGGACCTCGACGTCGCGCAGCAGGAGAGCGTGCTCGCCAACCAGAAGGCGCTGGTGCCGCCGCTGCGGCAGACGCTCGATCAGAACATCAACGCGCTGGCCGTGTTGGTGTCGCGCCCGCGGGAGAGCGTGCGGGTCGCGGGCGGCTCGCTGAACCAGATCGGGATCCCGCGCGTCACACCGGGACTGCCGTCCGAACTCTTGACGCAGCGGCCCGATATTCGCCGGCAGGAAGCGCAGCTGGCGTCCGCCACCGCCAATATCGGCAATGCCCGCGCGCAGTTCTTTCCGACCATCCAGCTCACCGGCAATGGCGGCTATCAGAGCTCGGCGCTGGTATCGCTGTTCCAGCCGCACGCGGCCTTCTTCCAGCTCGTCGGCAGCGCGACGCAGCCGATCTTCGACGGCGGCAAGATTCTCGGCAATTTCGAGTATGCCAAGGCACGGCAGGACGAGTTGCTCCAGACCTACCGCAAGACGATCGTCCAGGCTTTCGCGGATGTCGACAACGCGCTGTATTCGATCAAGCAGACCACGATCAAGCTGCAGTTGCAGCGCGAGGTCGTCGTGGCGTCACGCCGCGCGTTCGATCTCGCCGAGCAGCAGTTGCGCGCCGGCACGGCCGATATCGTGACGGTGCTCAACACCCAGCTGACGCTGTTCCAGGCGGAGGACACGCTGTCGCAGGCGCAGCTTGCCCGCCTGCTCGCGATCGTCAGCCTGTACCAGGCATTGGGCGGCGGTTGGGAGCCGAGAATGGAGAAACCGGTCAATGCTCTTTAAGCCGGACACGAAGGAAGGCGCGAAGGACGAGGCAGCCAAGCGCGGCTCGTCCCGGCGCGGCCGCCGCTTTGTCTCCACGCTGATCACGCTCGCGATCATCGGCGGGCTCGGCTATTTCGGCTGGACCGCGTGGCACCAGAAGCCTGCGAATGACCGCAATGCGCGGCCAGACCTCCCCGTGCCCGTGCTGGCGGCGTCCCCGCGCATCCAGGACGTGCCTGTTTATCTCGACGGCGTCGGCGCGATCCGCGCGCTCAACACCGTCACCGTGCGTTCGCAGGTCGATGGCAAGCTGATCGCGGTGAATTTCATCGAAGGCCAGGACGTCAAGAAAGGCGACGTGCTCGCCGAGATCGATCCCGCGATCTACCAGGCGCAGTATGATCAGGCCGTGGCCAAGAAGGCGCAGGACCAGGCTCAGCTCGCCAACCAGCGCATCGACCTCACACGCTACGAGCAGCTCGCCGCCACCAACGCCGGCTCCAAGCAGCAGGCCGACACCCAGCGCGCGGCGGTCGCGCAGACCGAGGCACTGATCAAGGCCGATCAGGCCGCGATCGACAATGCGGCGGCAACGCTGAGCTACACCAAGATCGTGGCGCCGCTCTCGGGCCGCGCCGGTCTTCGCCAGGTCGATCAGGGCAACATCATCCATGCCTCCGACACCACGGGTCTCGTCGTCATCACGCAGTTGCAGCCCATTGCGGTGTGGTTCAGCCTGCCGCAGCAGCAGATCATGCGCGTCAACGCCGCCGCGTCGAAAGGCGCATTGCCGGTCGACGTGTTCGGCAATGACGGTGTGACGGTGATCGACACCGGCAAGCTGACCGGCATCGACAACCAGGTCGACCCGACGACCGGCACGCTCAAGCTCAAGGCGGAATTCCCCAATGCCAGCTACCAGCTCTGGCCGGGCCAGTTCGTCAATGTCCGCCTCAAGGTCGAGACACTGCCGAAAGCACTGGTGGTGCCGACATCGGCCGTGCAACGCGGGCCGGTCGGCACCTTCAGCTATGTGATCGGCGAGGGTGATATCGTCTCGGCCAAACCCGTGACGGTGACGCAGCAGAATGAGCATGATGCCGTGATCGCGAGCGGTCTGTCGCCGACCGATCGTGTCGTCACCACCGGCTTTGCCAATCTCTCTGACGGCTCCAAGGTGATCATCGGCCGCGACGACCAGACGCCGTCGGCGGATCTTGCGCCGCGCAAGCGCAGCCGCGCGCCGGATGCCCAGAAAGGCGGTCAAGCCAAGGACGGGCAGGCAAAGGATGGGCAAGCCAAGGATGGACAGGCCAAGGATGGGGCCAAGGACCTGCAAGGCAAGGATGGCGAGCGCCGCGCCAAGCGGCAGAGCGGTGAGGGCGATCAGAAAGGCCAGACTGGACCGGCACAGGGGGCAGATTCATCGGGCAGTGGAGCGAAGCAGCCATGACCCCGACCTCGACCGGCTGATCACGTCATGGGCGTCTCCGAACCCTTCATTCGCCGGCCGATCGCGACCTCGCTGCTCGGCATCGCGCTGCTGATCGGTGGCGCGCTCGGCTACTTCTCGCTTCCGGTCTCGGCGCTGCCGCAGGTCGACTTCCCGACCGTGCAGGTAACGACGCAACTGCCCGGCGCGAGCCCCGATGTCATCGCCTCGCTCATTACCGCGCCGCTGGAGCGGCAGCTTGGCCAGATACCGTCGTTGTCGGCGATGAACTCGACGAGCTCGTTCGGCGTCAGCCAGATCTCGCTGCAATTCGATCTCAACCGCGACATCGACGGTGCGACGCAGGACGTGCAGGCTGCGATCAACGCAGCCGCCGGCGTGCTGCCCAAGACGCTGCCTTACCCCCCGACCTACGCCAAGGTGAATCCGGCGGATGCGCCGGTGATGACACTTGCGCTGCGCTCCGACACGATCTCGCTGCGGGTGATGAGCGACATCGCGGATACGCTCCTGGCGCAGCGGCTGAGCCAGATTTCCGGCGTCGGCCGCGTCTCGGTGCTTGGCGGACTGAAACCGGCGGTGCGCATCCAGGCCGACCTCGCGCGGCTGGCCGCCTACGGCATCGCCATGGAGGACCTTCGCAGCGCGATATCCAATGCCAACGTCTCGGGCCCGAAGGGGTCGCTCGACGGCGCGCAGCAATCCTACCTGATTGCGGCCAACGACCAGATCGCCGCGGCCGATGCCTATCGGCCGGTCATCGTTGCCTACCGCAATGGCTCGCCCGTCACCATCGGGGATATTGCTCAGATCGTCGACGGTCTGGAGAATGATCGGACCGGCGGCTGGTACCAGGGCTCGCCGGCGGTGATCATCGACATCCAGCGCCAGCCCGGCGCCAACGTGATCGACGTGGTCAGCCAGATCCGGGCCGAGATCCCGAAAGTCCAGCGCGCGATCCCGGCCGGCGTGAACCTGACCGTGGTCTCGGACCGGACCGTCACCATCCGGGCCTCCGTCCATGACGTGCAGTTCACGCTGATCCTTGCCGTCGTGCTGGTGACGCTGGTCGTGCTGCTGTTCCTGCGCTCGCTGCGCGCAACCGTGATCGCCGGCGTCGCGCTGCCGCTGTCGCTGATCACGAGCTTCGGCATCATGTATTTCGCCGGCTTCAGCCTCGACAACCTCTCGCTGATGGCGCTGACCATCGGCACCGGCTTCGTGGTCGACGATGCCATCGTGATGATCGAGAACATCGTCCGGCACATGGAGAACGGCGAGAGCGCGATGCAGGCCTCGCTCAGGGGAGCGAGCGAGATCGGATTCACCGTGATCTCGCTGACGGTGTCGCTGATTGCCGTCTTCATCCCGCTACTGTTCATGTCGGGCCTCGTGGGCCGGATGTTCCGCGAATTCGCGCTGACGCTGACGATCGCGGTCGTGACTTCGGCGGTGGTCTCGCTGACGCTGACGCCGATGATGTGCTCGCGCCTCCTCAAGCACGCGCACGAGGAGCTGGCTGTGCCGGGGCTCGCCGCGGTCAGCCGCTTCATCGATCGCACCGTCGAATTCTACCACAGGACCTTGCTGTGGGTTCTCGAGCATCAGCGCACGACGCTGGTCGTGACCTTCGGCACGCTGATCCTGACCCTCGTGATGTATGTCGTCGCGCCCAAGGGCTTTCTGCCGCTCCAGGATACGGCCTCGATCACGGCCGTGACGGAAGCCGGCGCCGACGTCTCCTTCGCCGAGATGCAGAAGCGGCAGGCGGAAGCCGCCGATGCCATCAAGGCCGATCCCGACGTGGTCGGCGTGGTCTCGGTGATCGGGGCGGGGTCGGTCAACCCGACCACCAATGTCGGACGCCTCGTCATGACGCTCAAGCCGCGCGGCGAGCGGCGCGACGACGTCAGCGTGGTCGTCGACAGGCTGAAGAACAGGGTTGCCGCGATCCCCGGCATGACCGTGTACTTCCAGCCGGTCCAGGACGTGCAGATCTCGACCCAGTCGAGCCGCTCGCAATATCAATACACGCTCACCGGCACCGACGCGGCATCCGTCTCGGAATGGTCGCGCAAGCTGGTCGCCGAGATGCGACGCGATCCGCTGTTCCGCGATGTGTCGTCGGAGGCGCAGGAAGGGGGGCTGCGCGCGCAGCTCGACGTCGACCGGACCCGCGCCGGCCAGCTAGGCGTCAACCTGCAAGCCGTCACCGACACCCTGAACGATGCCTTCGCGCAGCGCCAGATATCCACCATCTACGGCCAGGCCAACCAGTACCGCGTGGTGCTGGAGGCGCTGCCGATGTACCAGCGTGATCCGTCGATCCTGTCGAAGCTCTATCTGCCGGGCGCCGCAAGCGCCACCGTGGGCGCGCCTAACGCTCAAGTGCCGCTGTCTGCCGTGGCGACGCTCACGCGGACGACGGCGCCGCTGGCGATCTCGCACCAGGCGCAATTCCCAGCGATCTCGCTCAGCTTCAACCTGGCGCCGGGCGCCGCCCTCGGTGACGCCGTCGAGGCCGTGAAGGCGATCGAGACCCGCATCGGCATGCCCCGCAATATCGTCGGCGTTTACGCAGGCGATGCCGCCGAATTCGCCAAGGCGCTTGCCGGGCAGCCCTGGCTGCTGCTCGCTGCCGTCATCACGATCTACATCGTGCTGGGCGTGCTTTATGAGAGCTACATCCATCCGATCACGATCCTGTCGACGCTGCCGTCAGCCGGCGTTGGCGCAATCCTGGCGCTGGTCCTGTGCGGGCAGGACCTGTCCGTCATCGGCCTGATCGGCATCATCCTTCTGATGGGTATCGTCAAGAAGAACGCCATCATGATGATCGACTTCGCGCTGGAAGCCGAGCGCGGGCAGGGGATGGCGCCGACGGAGGCGATCGTTCAGGCCTGCCTGTTGCGCTTCCGTCCGATCATGATGACGACGCTCGCGGCGCTGTTCGGCGCGCTCCCGCTTGCGGTCGAAAGCGGCACCGGCTCGGAGCTGCGCTTTCCACTCGGCATCTCCATCATCGGCGGCCTCCTGCTCAGCCAGTTGCTGACTCTCTACACCACGCCGGTGATCTATCTCGCGCTCGACCGGATCAATCGCCGCCTCGAGCGCGCACTGCCCCCGGCCGAGCCGGGAGGCCCGCCGGTTGCGGGCGCAACCGAGGGGATGTGAGATGGCATCGATCTCGGAGCCCTTCATCCGCAGGCCCGTCGCCACGACGCTGCTCTCGATCGGGCTCTTCCTCCTGGGTGTCGTGGCCTACGAGTTCCTGCCGGTCTCGTCGGTGCCCAACGTCGACTTCCCCGCCATCTTCGTGTCGGCGAGCCGGCCTGGCGCAGACCCTTCCGTCATGGCGGCAACCGTCGCCGCACCGCTGGAGCGGCGCCTGGGCGAGATTGCCGGCATCAACCAGATCACCTCGACGAGCTCGCTCGGCACAACCAACATCCAGCTTCAGTTCAATATCGGCCGCGATATCGATCGCGCCGCGCGCGACGTGCAGGCGGCGATCAACGCATCGCTGATTGACCTGCCAAGCGATTTGCCGGCGCTGCCGCGCTTTCGCAAAGCGAATTCCGCCGCAGCCCCCGTCTACGTGCTGGCTCTGACCTCCAAGACGATCTCGACCGCCGCCATCTATGACGTCGCCGATACCGTGCTCGCGCAGAGGATCTCGCAGGTGCCGGGCGTCGGCAACGTGACGATCAGCGGCGCCGATCAGCCGGCAGTGCGCATCCAGCTCAATCCGGTCGCGCTGTCGAATGCCGGCATCGCCACCGACGACGTGCGGACCGCCATCATCAATGCCAATCCGCTCGGTCCGATCGGCATCTTCAACGGCGAGCGCCAGAGCGAGACGCTGGCGCTGAACCGGCAGATGCGCACCGCCAAGGAATTCCGCGACATCGTCATCAAGAGCTCGAACGGCAATTTCGTTCGTCTCGCCGACGTCGCCGACATCGAGGACTCCGTCCGCAACGCGCGTTCCATCGCCTGGTTCAACAAGCAGCCGGCGGTGCTGATCCAGATCACCAAGCAGGGCGATGCCAACGTCATCGATACCGTCGACCGGGTCAAGGCGCTGATCCCCGAGCTGAAGCAGTGGATTCCGGCAGGCGTGGATATCTCCACCCTGGTCGATCGCACCGGCACGATCCGCGCCAGCGTGCAGGACATGCAATGGACGCTGCTGGCGACCGCGATCCTGGTCATGGTCGTGGTGTTCGTGTTTTTGCGGCGGATCACCCCGACGATCGCGGCCGGCATCTCAGTGCCGCTTGCGCTCGCCGGCACCTGCGCCGGCATGTGGCTCGCGGGCTTCTCGATCGACAACCTCTCGCTGATGGCGCTCGCGATCTCCGTCGGATTCGTGGTCGACGACGCCATCGTGATGATCGAAAACATGTTCCGCAATCTCGAGCATGGCATGCGGCCGTTCCAGGCAGCGCAGGAGGGGGCGAAGCAGATCGGCTTCACCGTGCTGTCGATCAGCCTGTCGCTGATCGCGGCATTCACGCCGCTGATCTTCATGGACGGCATCGTCGGCCGCCTGCTGCGCGAATTCTCGCTGACGCTGACCTTTGCGATCGTGGTCTCGACGCTGGTCTCGCTCACGGTCACGCCGATGATCTGCGCCCAATATATCCGGAACACCACGTCGGAGACGGCCACGCTGTTCGACAGGGTGATCGAGGGATCGCTGTCGCGCATCGTCAATTTCTACGCGCGGACCTTGCGCGCCGTGCTTGAATTCCCGCTTTCGACGCTCATGGTCTTCTTCGCCACCATCGCCCTCACGGTGACGCTCTACGCCAAGGTGCCGAAGGGCTATTTCCCGACCGACGATTCCGGATTCATCATCGGCGCGACGCGGGCCTCCGCCGACATCTCGTTCCAGTCGATGCTGGGCTTGCAGCAACAGCTCGCCGACATCGTGATGGCCGATCCGGCCGTTGCCGGCATCGGCTCGGTGCTGGGCGGCGGCGGGCCGGGCCCGGCCACCTCCAACCGCGGCACGATGTTCATCAGCCTGAAGCCGCCGGCCGAGCGGAATTATGTCTCGACCGAGATCGTCATCGATCGCTTGCGCCGCAATCTCTTTCGTGTCGCCGGTATCCGCCTGTTCATGTTCGCGGCACAAGACGTCCGCGCCGGCGGACGGCAGAGCGACTCGAACTACCAGTATACGCTGTCGAGCACCGATCTCGACCTGTTGCAGCAGTGGGCGCCTATCGTCGCCAAGCGAATGGAGACGGTCGAAGGCATAACCGACGTTTCCGCCGATCGCGATCCCGGCGGATTGCAGCTCACCCTGTCCATCGACCGCCAGAACGCCTCGCGGCTGGGTGTCCGCGTGCAGGACATCGACAATGCGCTGAACAACGCGTTTGCGCAGCGGCAGATCTCGATCATCTACACCCAACGCAACCAGTACATGATCGTGCTCGAGACCGATCCGAAATTCCAGGTCGACCCGACCAATCTCGACCGCATCTATGTTGCGGGCGCCAATGACGTGCAGGTGCCGTTGTCAGCCGTGATCCGCGCCCAGCGCGGGCTCGCCTCGCTCGCCGTGTTTCACTCGCAGGGATTCCCCTCGACGACCGTGTCGTTCAACACCTTGCCGGACGTGCCGCTGCAGGTCGCGACCCAGAACATCCAGCGTGCGGTCGAGGAGTTGCACATGCCCGAAGGCATTCGCGGCAGCTTTGACGGCAACGCCGGCGATTTCGCCCGGACCAGCGGCCGGCAGCCGCTGCTGATCCTTGGCGCGCTGGTCGCGATGTATATCGTGCTCGGCGTGCTCTATGAGAGCCTTGCTCATCCACTCACGATCATCTCGACCTTGCCTTCGGCCGGGCTCGGGGCGCTGCTCGCTCTCCAGATCACCAACACGCCGCTGACGGTGATCGCGTTCGTCGGCATCATCCTGTTGATCGGCATCGTCAAGAAGAACGGCATCATGATGGTCGACTTCGCGCTCGACGCCGAGCGCCAGCGCGGCCTATCGTCGGCTGATGCGATTTTTGAGGCGTGCCGGGTGCGCTTCCGCCCGATCCTGATGACGACGATGGCTGCGTTGTTTGCCGGCATTCCGCTCGTCATCGCGACGGGGCCCGGCACGGAATTGCGCCGGCCGCTCGGCATCACCATCATCGGTGGCCTGTTCGTGTCGCAGATCCTGACGCTCTACACGACGCCGGTGATCTATCTCCTGATCGACCGGCTGCGCCGCCGCTCCGAGCCGGGTGCAGTGCATGCGCCTGCGGAATAACGGTTGTTGAAGCGCAGGGCCAAGCGTATAGCGGCTGGATGTCGAACCCGTCTGACGTCACCACCGCAGCTCCCGAACCAGTTGCCGAATGTCCACACTGCCAGAAGCCGATGCCGCTGTGCATCTGCGACAGCGTCACAGCGCTCGACAGCCGCATCGCGCTCCTGATCCTTCAGCATCCGCAGGAGCAGGACAGGGCGCTCGGCACCGCGCGGCTGACGGCGCGGCATTTTGCCGATGCGACGGTGCGGGTTGGGCTGTCATGGCCGAGCCTTGCCAAGGCGCTCGGACGACCGGTCGCGGATCCCGCGCGCTGGGCGGTGCTCTATCTCGGATCGGCGCGCGCCACCGATCTCGATAGCGACGCCGACATCATCGCGCTCACGCGCAAGGGCGAGATCGCCGACAATCAGCGCGCCATTTTGAACAGGATCGAGGGCGTGGTGCTGCTCGATGGCACGTGGAGCCAGGCCAAGGCGCTGTGGTGGCGCAATCCCTGGATGCTGAAGTGCCAGCGCGTGATCCTCAATCCCGCGAGGCCGTCACGCTACGGGCGCTTGCGCCGCGAGCCGCGCCGCGACGGGCTCGCCACCATCGAGGCTGCGGCCATGATGCTCGCGAGCCTCCAGCAACGGCCCGACATCGCCGAAACGCTGCATGCGAGTTTTGAACGGATGTTAACACGCTATCGCAAAGTGCTGGCGGAGACGCCTGAACTTGCGCCAAAACCGGCAGGCCGAGGCCGCCGGCGCGATTTTCGCCGCAGCCGCCGCGGCTGACCGCCAGCGCCGAGGGCTTGCCCGCTGCGGAGCGGGCAGATAGAGACTCGGGGGGCATATATTGCCATCCCGTGATCGGGCCTAGCGTTGGAAAGCCAGGAGCGGGATGGGAAGTCGCATTCAGGCTGCGGCCAGGGAAATTGTCCGGCAAGGGGCGCAATTCGATCGCTGGGGCACGCTCGCCCTGATGGACATCTCCTTGCGTTATCGCCGCACCGTGATCGGCCCGCTCTGGATCACGCTGACTCTCGCGGCAACCATCGCCAGCGTCGGCACGGTCTATGCGACGCTGTTCAAGCAGGACGTCGCGGTCTTCCTGCCGTCCTTCGCCGTCGGCCTGATCGTCTGGACGCTGATCGCCGCAACGCTCCAGGAAGGCTCGAACATCTTCGTGGCCTCCGGCCATCTGATCAAGGCCGTGCCGGCGCCGCTGATCGTGCACGTGTTGCAGATGACGGCGCGCAACGTCGTCATCTTCCTGCACCATCTGCTGCTGGTCGGTCTGCTCTATCTCGTAGTGCCCTGGCCGCTGCACTGGACCCTGGTGCTCGCGGTTCCCGGCTTTGCGATCCTGCTGGTCACGCTGGTCGGCGGTGCGACGGCGCTGGGTATGCTCTGCGCGCGCTTTCGCGATATTGGATCGGCGATCGTCAGTGGCCTGCAATTCGTCTTCTTCCTGACGCCGATCATCTGGACCGAGGACGCGGTACGCGGGACGGCCTTCCATTGGCTGACGCGGGTCAATCCGTTCGCGACGTTGCTCGATCTCGTGCGCAAGCCGCTTCTGTCGCAGCCTGCCGATCCGGAGCAGTGGCTGCTCGGATCGCTCTACGCGGTCGGCATGGCGATGATCGGCCTCGGCTGCTACGCGAGATACCGCCATCGCGTCGCGTACTGGATTTAGGTGCGCGCCATGAGCTCCGCTGCCCATATCGTGCTGCGCAATGTCTCGGTCGCGTTTCCCGTGCTGTCGTTTCGCGACCGCTCGCTGCGCAGCCGGTTCGTGCGCGCGGTGACGCTGCGGAGTGCCGGCAATGCGCCGCGCCCGCACCTTGTCTCCGCGCTGAACGGCGTCGATCTCGAGATCCGCGCCGGCGACCGGCTCGGCATCATCGGCGCCAACGGCGCCGGCAAGACCACGCTGCTCAGGGTGCTGGCCGGCATCTACCATCCGACCGCCGGCACGGTCGATGTCTGCGGCCGCTGCCTGTCGTTGTTCGATCTCGCCGCCGGCTTCGACGAGGAGGCGACCGGTTACGAGAACATCCTGCGGCGCGGGCTGGTGATCGGAGCGCGGCGCACCGAGATCGAGGCGCGGCGCGCGGAGATCGCCGAGTTCACCGAGCTCGGCGACCGGCTCGACCTGCCGCTGCGTACCTATTCCAGCGGCATGATGCTGCGCCTGATCTTCGCGGTCGCAACCGCGATCGAGGGCGAGATCGTGCTGCTCGATGAGTGGATCGGCGTCGGCGACCAGCACTTCCGCAGGAAAGCGCGGCAGCGGCTCGACGCGATCGTGGCGCGCGCCGGCATCCTCGTGCTCGCCTCGCACGACATCGATCTCATCAAGAACACCTGCAACCGCGCGATCCAGTTGCGCGACGGACGGATCGCTGCCGCAGGTTCGACCGAAGACATCCTCGGCCAATACCTGGCTGGCGCCGGCGAGGGCAGGGCTTAATCCAACCGCCGTTGGAACCTTGAGTCGGATTACCACCGCTTGTTGGCGTTTGTGACCTGACCAAGGCGGGCGCAGAAAAAAATGGAAATTATGGACTGGAAGCGCCGGCAGGGCTGAGCGAGTCTGGACATTGAGCACCACAGGCTAAAGTGGTGCCACAGGGAAGAACGCTCATGCTCGCCGCGCTCGAGATCAATTTCGCGCTGTGGGGGATGATTATCTGCGCAAGCATCAAGCTGGCCGAGATGCTTGGGTAGCGGCCGCCCCGCCGCAATCTGGACGACCTTCCAAAACTGATCGGGAAGTCGGATGAAGGCGGTTGCCTAAGTCCTTGATCCCCTATATCAGTCCGGCCTTACGGGGCCACGTGGCGGAGTGGTTACGCAGCGGTCTGCAAAACCGTTTACACCAGTTCAATTCTGGTCGTGGCCTCCATCACAACCTCCTGATTTCCCAGCGTAAATCATGCCAGCGTGCGGACCCCATTCCGCCAGATGATGCGACGCGGTCCGAACTCACCCGGATTTGTCCGGGGTTGGCGGTTAATCGCGATTCAGGTGCCTTGGCATGAAGATCGCATCACCTAGATGATGAGTCCTGAAGCCGAGAATCTTGGAGCGCACGTGGGCGAGATCGTCCGATTTATTCCGAAGTCCGAGATCGAGCGGGCCCGTCTGATACGGGAAGCCCGCGCGATCTATGAGAGCATCTTTCCGTCCACTGGTCCTGTTAGGGACTCACGTGAGTCGGACGACCAGTCAGGCACTGAGAGCTGATTGATTGTTTCCGCCAGATGCGAGGCGGCGACTGTTCTTACGGACGTAGCTTAAAGGGAAGAGTGCGGGACGTCGTGCTCAGCCGGCGGCGTACCAGCCATCCGGAAACGGCAGCAGCGGCCAAGCGCCTTCGTTGTCGTTGGCGGCCTTGAGCGACGCGTCGAATTTCCACGAGCGGGGCACGAATTCCTCCTCCGGTACGGGCTCGATGGCGGCCCGCACGGCATCCAGCAGCAAGTTGAATTCGGCTTCGCTCATCGCACCCTCCGGACCATTCCCGACGGCGCAAACTCGCAAAACCGGCTTTTTTCCCGATTGAGCGGATCGGTCGAATTTTATCGATCCGTCGATCGGCGCTCGTTTGGTTAGTGATTCCCTAAGAAAACCGGCGCGGAACCTAAGGGGTTCCACCGCTGCGCCAGTGTGAAAGAGATCACATTCCCAGAAGTTTCTTTCCCGTAAGTCTGGCGTGAAGCCGGTCAATGAAGGGCCGGGGCGGCCGAAGCCGACGGGAGACGCGACGATGAAGGCGAGGTTCCTGAAGTTAGCAGGCGTAAAGAGCCGGGCCCGGCGGGCCTCGACTCTCGGGTTGTTCCTGGCGCTGTTTGCTTCCGCCGCCTCCGCCCAAGGCACACCCGAACAGCGCCGGGCCTGTACCCCCGACGTCTATCGTCTCTGTGCCGGCGAGATCCCCAACGTTCGCGCCATCACCGCGTGCCTGCGTCGCAACAAGGCGAGCCTGAGCGAAGCCTGCCGCGCCGTGTTCGACCAGGCGGGCGGTTAAGCTGGCTACCTGTGGGTTCGTGCGCAGCAAGTTAGGTCAGGCGCAGTCGAAATCGGCGCCGCAGCCCTGTGGATATGCTGCGGACAAGCTGTGCGTGGCTGTGGCCCGGTTCTCGCATTTCGATGAAAATTGCAACCGGCGCGGGCAAGAAGTCTTGATCGGCGGTGGTGTATCGGTGAGCGGAGGTCTTTGAACGCCGTCCCTGTCGGCGGCGACTAACCAGTACAGTGCATAAGGATCAGTGAAACGTGATCGGTTTCTCGCCTTGTAAAGCACCAAAATGGTGCTTTAGTGCTTTTCATGAACCCGTCCCCCCGACAAGCGCCATCCGCACTGCGCTACAGGCTCGCCCCTGAGCCGGCCGTCAAAGCCGCGCTGGAGGCGACCTTCGACGCCTATGACCGCATGATGGAGATTCTGGAGGAGGTCGCCCGCACCCATAATGTGGGCTCCAACGTCGTGCTGCTGCATGCCCATGCCTACGACGCGATCCGGAAACAGACCGGCCTGCCGTCACGTCTGGTAACGCTGGGGCTGCGCGACCGCGCCGACTATCGCGCATCGAGCGGCCGGCGGCTGCCGCTCGACGACAAGCTCGCCAAGCTCAAGGGGCCGACCACGATCTCGATCGCCACCGTGCAAGGGCGCTTCAGCGTGCCGTTCGATTATGTCGGCTACGCCGAGGGCTGGGGCCAGAGCGTGCCCGCCCATCTGATCCGCACCGACGACGGTTTTGAAATTCACTACGGCGTCACGCCGAACAATCTGCCAGAGGAGGAGAACGCCATGGAGACCATCGCTGCCGCCCCCGAGAACTTCCTGTCCCGGGTCGGACGCCTGATCGCAGGCATCGCCTATGACGCGATCGAGCAGGCCGAAGGCAAGAACAAGCTGAAGGTCGTGGGCCAGGCCATCCGTGAGATCGAGAACGCGGAGAACGAGGCCCGCGAAGCGCTCGCCGCCGCGCGCGCCGAGGAATATCGGCTGAACGCCCGGCGCAGCGAGATCGAGCGCGCGATGACCGATCTCGCCACAAAGATCCAGGGCGCGATCGACGACAGCCGTGATGACCTCGCCCGCGCCGGCATAGCACGGCAGATGGACCTCGAAGCGCAGTTCGAGGTGCTGTCGCGCGCGATCGACGAGAACAACGAGAAGATCGAGCAGTGCGTTACCTCGTTGCGCGCGGTGCTCTCGGCACTTCAGGATGCCGAGCAGCGGCGCGCCGATCTCGAGAAGAGCGAGGCGGCCGCAGGCACACATTCTACCGCAACTTCGACGAAACAGACCGGCAACTCGGCTGCAGCAAAGGCGCTGCGCGCGGGCAGGGCGGTGGCGCGGGCCACCGGCGTGCCGGCCGGCATTGCGTTCTCGAGCGACATCGACGAGCTCAGCGCGTTGCATCGCGACAAGGAGATTGCGGCGAGGCTTGCGCGGTTGAAGACGCGCTCCTGAGTTCGCGGCCATGAGCACATTGCTCGAACATGTGATGGCGCCCGAGGTCAGGCCGTTCGCGATCGCGGCGGCCATGATCGTCATCGTCGGCTCGGTCGAGGTGGTCTCGATGATGGTCGGGGCCTCCCTGAGCGAGATCCTCGGCAACGCCGTCGACTTCGACCATCCCGGCCACAGCGGCGTAATCAACGCGATCTCCTGGATCAATCTCGGCGGCGTGCCGCTGTTGATCTTCCTGCTGCTGATGCTCGGCGCCTTCTCCATCACCGGTTTCCTGATCCAGGACGTGGCGCGGATGGTCGCCGGCCCCTTGCCGGCGAGCATCGCCTCGCTCGGCGCGGTGATCGTGTCCGTCCCGCTGGTGCGTGTCTCCAGCGGCTTCATCGCAAAAATCATTCCCAAGGACGAAAGCTACGCCGTCGGGCTCGGGGATCTCGTCGGCCGTGTCGGCGAGGTCGTCATCGGGCCCTTGGACCAGGGCCCGCCCGGCCGCGTCAGCGTCGCCGACGTCCATGGCAACCGGCATTTCGTTTGGGCGGTCGCGGCGCCTTCCTCAGAACCGCTGGCGCAGGGAAGCCTCGTCCTGCTGGTCGATCGCGACGGCACCCGCTTTTTGGCGGTGAAAGCCGACGATGAACTCAAACCGTCCAAGTCCACTCTAAGCAATCAGCACAGCCATTAGCGGAGAGATTCATGTTTGACATCGCAGTCCCAGCCATGATCGGCGTTGCGCTGATCGTCGTCCTGGGCATTGTGTTCACCACCCTCTACAAGCGCGCCACGCGCGACGAGGCATTCGTCCGCACCGGCCTCGGGGGCAAGAAGGTCGTGCTCGACGGCGGCGCCATGATCCTGCCGATCTTCCACTCCTATGCCAGCGTCAATCTGAAGACGCTGCGGCTGACGGTCGAGCGCAAGGAGCGGGAATCCCTGATCACCAAGGACCGGCTGCGCGTCGATATCGTCGCCGAGTTCTATGTCCGCGTCCGTCCCGACGATGAGAGCATTGCGCTGGCGAGCCAAACGCTGGGCGCGCTGACCAATGACGCCGAAGCCCTGCGCAACCAGGTCGAGGCAAAATTCGTCGACGGCCTGCGCTCAGTGGCGGCCACCATGACCATCCTGGAACTGCAGGAGAAGCGTAGCGATTTCGTCAAGCACGTGCAGGCTACCGTGGAATCCGACGTCAAGTCCAACGGACTTGAACTGGAGTCGGTGTCATTGACGAAACTCGACCAGACCGACGTCAAGTTCTTCAACCCGGAAAACTTCTTCGACGCGGAGGGTCTCACCCAGCTCAAGACCATCACCGAGACCCGCCGGCGCGACCGCAACGCCATCGTGCGCGACAACGAGGTGGCGATCGCACAAAAGGACCTCGAGGCGCGGCAGCAGACCCTCGGGATCGAGCGGACCAAGAAGGAGGCCGAGCTCTCGCAGGAGCGCGACATCGCCAACAAGACCGCAAGCACGCGCGCCGAAGTGGCCACCGCGACGCAGACCGCGCGCCTGACCGAGGAGAACGCCCGCATCGACACCGATCGCGCGGTCGCCGAGAAAGAGGCCGGCGCCAAGCAGATCAAGGAAACGGCGGTGATCGAATCCGATCTCGCCATCAACAAGCGCAAGACCGACGCGCAGCGCGAAATCCAGATCGCGACGCAGGAGAACGAGATCCAGATCGCGGCCAAGAGCAAGCAGACCTCCGAAGCCGTCGCAGAAGCCAAGACTGCGGAAGCCGTGGCCGTGTCAGCGGAGGAAAAGGTCGTGACCGCGCGCGCGGTCGAGGTCGCCGACCGTGCCCGCCTCACGCAGGTGCTCGCCGCGCGCACCGAGGCCGAGCGCAAGTCGACCGAGCTGATCGTTGCGGCCGAAGCCGAGAAAAAGGCCGCCCTCGATCGCGCCGAGGCCACCAAGACGCTCGCGAGCGCGGAAGCCGAAGCCAACAAGATCAAGGCAGCCGGCGTCAAGAACATCGGTGAAGCCGAGGCGGCCGTGATCACCATGAAGAACGAGGCGCAGAACAAGCTCGGCAGCAACGTCATCGATTTCGAGATCGCCAAGAAGCGGATCGAGATGATGCCGTCGGCGCTCGCCGAGATGGTGAAACCGATCGCCAACATCAAGGACGTCCGCATCCTGCATACCGGCGGCGCTTTCGGAGGCAACGGCGCAGGTGGCAGCAATGCCGGATTCGGCGAAGGTCTCGCCGGCGAGTTGTTGAAGGTGCACGCGCTGCGGCCGATGATCGACGAGATCCTGCGCCAGAGCGGCTTTGCACCGGGCGAGGATCCGGTGAAGGCACTGGTCGGTGCCGTCACCGGCAAGAGCAATGGCGCTGCGGTCGAAGTTGCGGGAAGCGTGCCCGCGCCGCAGACAACCGACGCGGCAGAGTAGGCCGTGAATGCGCCGGCTATGAATGCCCATTCATTGCTGGCGTGAGCCCTAGTCGATAAGAACAGGCCGTGCGCTTCTCGCGTGGCGTACCGTTCCGGAGTGCAGGTCGATCGCGTGTCGAACCTTTCGATCGCTCTCCGGACGAACCCTGCAAGGTAATGCATTGGTTGCCCCGGCGCCTCCGCCCACGACGGGCAAGCGCCGGATTTTCTTTTTCATTGGGGCTCTCATGAAATATTTTCTGTCTGCACTCATTGCACTCGGTCTCGCGGTCACAGCCGCGCCATCGCAGGCCGCGGATTCCCGCAACGTCTCCGTCGTCAACGAGACCGGCTACGCCATCAAATTCCTCGGCTTCAATTCGCCGGACGATGATCTGGACGAATGGGACAACGAGCTCGACAAGACCTTGCAGAACCAGGCGAGCACGTATGTCGAGTTCGACGAGGACGATGAAGGATGCGTCTGGAACATCCGCGTCGACTGGCAGAACTACAACGAGTCCGTGCTGTGGAAGAACGTCAACCTCTGCAAGTTCAACGTGCTGAGGTTGCGCTACGACCCCGGCACCAAGACGACCTCCTTCATCGCGGAGTGAGCGTCGCATCACGGCGCGTCCGCGCCCGCAGCGGGGACCGGCGGGGAGGGGACGAGCGCCCTTCCTCCTGATGGCGAGGATATGACGAATTCGTCCTTTGCAAGCGCCGGAGGCTTTGTTATACGCAGCCGCGCGAACGTTGGTTCGCCCTTTTCCTCGGTAGCTCAGCGGTAGAGCATCCGACTGTTAATCGGATGGTCGCTGGTTCGAATCCAGCCCGGGGAGCCATCAGGCTGTTCTCAGCCGTTCTTTCTCATTCGCACTCATCCGCTAACCCCGTCTAACCATTGAATTTTCCGGCTGACCCGACTGCGTCGGCGTTCGGAGCGGAACGGTTTCGTTCCCCGCCGTTCGCGAAATTTCCGGCGTATCAGTCGGGTATCGGCAAGAAGCAGGGCGGTTTCGAATGAGGTGGTATTTCGAAATCGAGAACGAACCATGAAACTGGCGTTGGCGCTCTCCGACTGGCGAAGCCGCCTAGGCGGTGAAGCTGGCGGAGGCTCGCCGGGGGGCATCAGGACACCAAGATCACCCTCCAGGCAGGCGTTGACCCTTCGGCGGCTCGGCAGGTCTCACGACTCGCGGCTGAATGTCTCTTGCTAGTCGTGACGCTGGTCGATGACGCCGAACTGCCTCGCCTAACTGCGTTCGCTCACGAGGAGCTTGATCGCGCTCTCGATGAGCGGAAGGCGGACAAGCGAACCGGTCCATAGGACATCCCGCTGAACGGCAAGACTAGACCTCGGCGCGTCGGTCCACTTTTGAACACTTGGCGTTCACCCGCGCGACGCTCTGCCGTCGCGGAACGAAGGCATCCGTTGCTCCGTTGGTCGATCTCATTCGTTCAAGGAGGATCGTGATGGACTGGAACCGCGTCGAAGGAAACTGGAAGCAGATGAAGGGGAAGGTGAAAGAGCAGTGGGGCAAGCTCACCGACGACGACCTTGATGTGATCAACGGCAGGCAGGAACAACTCGAAGGCCGACTGCAGCAACGGTACGGCTACGCCAAGGATCAGGCGCAGAAGGAAGTGAATGACTGGTACGGCCGTCAGAAATGGTGATGATAGTCCACTCGAAGAACCCCGCAGATGCGGGGTTCTTTTTTGCTTACGACGCCGCATCTTGCCGCATGTTAGTGCGTGCCGCTGCGATATCTGCCAGAATTTCCCGGTGGTCCAACGA
>NZ_JBANBK010000040.1:0-76809 GCF_053572325.1 Bradyrhizobium sp. UFLA05-112
CGTCCGCCTCCTTCGAACAAGGAGATGATCTGAAATGATCTAACAACCACTCATCCTTGACCAAGCCCATACAAGTACTCCGAGACGGCGGTGATCGAACCGACCGGCCGCAGCGTACTGGATACCCCGGTCAAGCCGGGGCATGACAGCTTTCTTTGAAGCGCATGGCACTGCTTCACATGCATCCCACTTGCGCTTGATTGTGATAAGCTTCCACCTAAATCCCGTGTAAGCTTCCGCACCGCACAAACCGGATTCGAAAAGCCCAGATGGCCAACGCCTTTTTCTCCGACCTGCTCGCCACGATCTCCGAGCGCGGCCGTACGCTGCTGCGGCGCGGTGACGCCTCGGACACAAGACAGGACGCCGATGGCTTGATCGAGCTGTGCGAGGCGCTGCTGTCGGGTCGAGGCGAGGCCTCGGGCACCGCGATGGCGCGCGAGGTGCTCGACCACTATCAGGACCTCGATGCGACCGGACGCCGCGCCTTCTTCGCGGCGCTCGTGCGTGATTTCGGGCCGGACCGCGAGAAGCTTGCCCAGACGGTCGAGAAATGGCGCACCCAGCCGAGCGACGAGGACGCCAGTGACCTGCATTTCGCCTCGGAGCCGCGGCGGCAGGAGCTGATCCGTCGCCTCAACCGCGCCCCTGGCGGCACCGGCGATCTCGTCGCCATGCGCGCCGACCTGCTCGGCATGATGAACGGGCACACCGACCTCGCCGCGCTCGACCGCGACGTCGTGCATCTCTTGAGTTCGTGGTTCAACAGGGGGTTTCTCGTGCTGCGCAGGATCGACTGGTCGACACCGGCCAACATCCTCGAAAAGATCATCCGCTACGAGGCCGTGCACGAGATCAGCGACTGGGACGATCTGCGCCGCCGTATCGATCCGGTCGACCGCCGCTGCTACGCCTTCTTCCATCCGGCGCTAGTCGATGAGCCCCTGATCTTCGTCGAGGTGGCGCTGACCGAGACGATCCCCGGCGCAATCGCGCCGCTGCTCGCGGTCGACCGCGAGCCGGTGCCGATCGAGCGCGCACGCACCGCCGTGTTCTACTCGATCTCGAACACACAGCGAGGCTTGGGGGGCATCTCCTTCGGCAGCTTCCTGATCAAGCAGGTGGTCGAGGAGCTGCGCCGCGAGCTGCCCAAGCTCGACACCTTCGTGACGCTGTCGCCGGTGCCGGGCTTCATGCCGTGGCTGAAGCAGGACAAGGACCTGCCGCTGTCGGAGGAAGATCGCGAGGTGCTGAAGCATCTCGACGAGCCGAAATGGTTCGAGGACGCGGAGCTGACCGCGCAGCTGCGCGGCGTGATCGAACCGCTCGCCGCCTATTATTTCCTGAAAGCACGCACGTCGAAGGGCCGGCTGATCGACTCGGTCGCCCGCTTCCATCTCGGCAATGGCGCACGACTGGAGCGCATCAACTGGTTGGGAGACCTCTCGCCCAAGGGCCTGCGCGAATCCGCCGGTGTCATGGTCAACTATCTCTACCGCCTCGAGGACATCGAGAAGAACCACGAAGCCTACGCCAACGACGGCACGGTCGTCGCGTCGAGCGCGGTGAAGAAGCTGCTCAAGGGCGAGCGACGGCTGTTGGATATGCGGTTATCCTGAACGCACGTATGGTGTCATCGCCCGACTTGTTCGGGCGATCCAGTATTCCCGAGGCAGCGACGAATACGGAGAAGCCGCGGCGTACTGGACGCCTTCGCCTTCGCCTTCGCGGGGTATGGCTACTGAAAGCTTGGCGAGTCCGACCGCTACTCCGCCAGCGCCTTCATCTCCTTGTAGAGATCCGACTTCCCTTCAAACCCGATGCCCGGCAAGTCCGGCATGATGATGTGACCGTTCTCGACGCGGACGCCGTCGGGGAAGCCGCCATAGGGCTGGAACAGGTCGGGATAGCTCTCATTGCCGCCGAGGCCGAGGCCGGCGGCGATGTTCAGCGACATCTGGTGGCCACCATGCGGGATACAGCGGCTGGGCGACCAGCCATGGGTCTTCAAAACTTCCAGCGTGCGCTGATATTCGCAGAGGCCGTAGGACAGCGCGCAGTCGAATTGCAGCCAATCACGATCGGGCCGCATCCCGCCATGCCGGATCAGGTTGCGGGCATCCTGGTGGCTGAAGAGATTCTCGCCGGTCGCCATTGGCGCCGGATAGAATTCTGCAAGTGCGGCCTGTAGCGAATAGTCGAGGGGATCGCCGGCCTCCTCGTACCAGAACAACGGATAGTCCCGCAGCATCTTTGCGTAGGCGATCGCGGTCTCCAGATCGAAGCGGCCGTTGGCATCGACCGCAAGCTGCGCGTCCTCGCCGATCTCCTTCAGCACCGCTTCGATGCGCGTACGATCCTCCTCGATTGGCGCGCCGCCGATCTTCATCTTGACGACGTTGTAGCCGCGATCGAGATAGCCGCGCATCTCGCCGCGCAGCATCGAGAGGTCCTTGCCGGGATAGTAGTAGCCGCCGGCGGCGTAGACGAACACGCGTGGATTGGCCTTGACGCCGTGGCGCTCGGCGAGCAGGCGAAACAGCGGCTTGCCGGCGATCTTCGCCACCGCATCCCACACCGCCATGTCGATGGTGCCGACCGCGACCGAACGCTCGCCGTGACCGCCCGGCTTCTCGTTGGTCATCATCGCGGCCCAGACCTTGTCGGGGTCGAGATTTTCGCCGGCCTCGTCGAGCAGCGACTTCGGCTCGGCCTCGAGGATGCGCGCGGCAAAGCGCTCGCGGATCAGGCCACCCTGCCCGTAGCGGCCGTTGGAGTTGAAGCCGTAGCCGACGACGCGCTTGCCGTCACGCATGACGTCGGTGACGACGGCGACCAGGCTCGTCGTCATCTTGGTGAAATCGATATAGGCGTTGCGGATCGGCGAGGAGATCGGCTTGGTGATCTCGCGGACGTCGACGATGCGGACGGACATGGGTTTCCTCTCCTCCTGGCCTGCTCTTTCCTCTCGTCATGGCCGGGCTTGACCCGGCCATCCACGCCCTTGCCACTGAGCAAGTTCGAAGACGTGGATGCCCGGGACAAGCCCGGGCATGACGGCGGAAATGTGCGGCGCGCCCCGAGCGCCGAGCTTATTTCTTATCCCTGTAATACGGCTCGACAGACCCATGCACCTTGATCGTCAGCGGATTACCGTGGCGGTCCTTGGCGTTGCCGGCCGTGACGCGGACCCAGCCCTCGCTGATGCAATACTCCTCGACATTGGTCTTCTCGATGCCCTTGAAGCGGATGCCGACGTCGCGCGCCAGGATGTCGGCGTTGTAGTACGGGCTGTTCGGATCGACTGACAGGCGGTCCGGGAATTCGTCGCTCATGATTGTCTCGCTCACAACATTGTCTCGATTTGTTGGCGCAGCCCCTCGGGCCGCGCGGTTGGCGCATAGCGCGCCACCACCTTGCCTGCACGGTCCACCAGGAATTTCGTGAAATTCCATTTGATGGAGGCACCCAACAGGCCGGATTGCTGACGTTTCAGGTACTCATAGAGGGGATGCGCATTGGCGCCGTTGACGTCGATCTTCTCGAACAACGGGAAGGTGACGTCATACTGCGTGCTGCAGAACTCCTGGATCTCGCTTGCCTTGCCCGGCTCCTGGCCACCGAACTGGTTGCAGGGAAAGCCGAGCACGGAGAAGCCTCGCGGGCTAAGGTCACGGTGCAAGTCCTCCAGCCCACGATATTGCGGCGTGAAGCCGCATTTGCTCGCCGTGTTGACGATGAGCAGCACCTGTCCCTCAAAGCGTCGCATCGGCACGTCCTCGCCGAGAAGCGAGTTGGCCGAAAAATCGTAGATCGCCGACATCGTTGTCCTTTAGCCCACGGGATCAATCGGTGACGGCGGCACGCCGCCGGCCTCGATCGCCTCGCCGGCGAGCAGGCAGAGGTCCTCGCGATAGCGGCCGGATACGACCTGCACGCCGACGGGCGCTCTGCCGACGAGACCGGTGGAGACCACGAGGCCCGGCAGTCCCATGAAGGGAATGGCGATCTGCGGCAACTGCGCGTCCCAGACCCGCTTGAAGGACGCCTCGTCCTTGCGATCGAGATGGTCAGGAAAGGGCAATTCGCCGGAGACCGGCGTCAGCACCACCGCGTATGTCTCGAAGAACAGCATCCATTCGCGGGTTAGCGTTGCCCGGCGCATCAGCGCCTTGGCGTAGGCCGCCTGGTCGAACGGGGTGACCTTGGCACGGTTGCCGCGCAGGCAGGCGAGCGCGCCTGGATCGCCCTCGCGCTCGGCGGCTTCGAGCGCGGCCTCGTAGCCGTCGCCGATCCAGAGTTTGGTCTGCCAATCAGCAGCTTCCCGCATCGGGGGGGTGTTCTCGATCACCTCCACCGTCCAGCCTGCCCGCTCCAGCCGCTTGCCGGCGTCGCTGACCGCGGCCTTCACCTCAGGCGCAGTCGTGAGCCCGTCCGGGTTGAGGCACAGCGCCGCGCGCTTGGGCATCGCCGGTCCTTCGAGCGGCGCCGGCACCCACCAGGGGTCGCGCGCGTCGCGGGCCGCCATCGCGGCGAGCGAAATCCGCAAGTCATTGATGGTGCGCGCCAGCGGCCCGGAGACCGCGCTGATCTGCGGCCCGATCGGGCGCTCCGGCAGCGCGGCGTTGAAGGCGGGAATCCGGCCCATGGTCGGCCGCAGGCCGTGCACGCCGCAGGCGTAGGCAGGATAGCGGATCGAGCCCGCGATATCGGTGCCGTGGGCGATGTGGCCGATGCCTGCTGCTACGGCCGAACCTGCGCCGCCGGACGAGCCGCCCGGGGTCAGCGAGGCGTCACGCGGGTTCTTGGTGTCGCCATGAATCAGATTGGTGGTGAACCAGCGGTAGGAAAAGGCCGGGCAGTTGGTGCGGCCGAGGATGACGGCGCCCGCCTTGCGCAAATTGGCGACAACCGGATTGTCGGCCTTCGCGATCACCTCGCGCTGAATCTTCAGGCCATTGGTGGTGGCAAAGCCCTCCTGGTCGACATTGACCTTCACGGTCACGAGGACGCCGGCCAAAAGGCCGGGATCCTCGCCCCGGGCAATCTTGCCATCCACGGCCGCCGCCTGCTTGAGCACGTCCTCCGGCCGATGGTCGATCACTGCGTTCAGCCTGGGATTGACGGCATCGAGCCGGGCAAGGCCGGCCTTCGCAGCTTCGGTGGCGGAAATCTTCTTCGACCGAATGAGGGTGGCGAGGTCGGCGGCCGACAAGCGCCAGAGATCTTGCATGGCATGCTCCGTGTGACCGGGTCTTTTAGCGCCGGTCAGGCGGCAAAGCCATGCGCAATACGCGGGGGCCGAATCCGGATCGTCAGTGCCGGGTGGCGGACTGGTCCGGCATGTCCAGAAGCGCCTCGGTGAAGGGAAATTCCAGCACGATCTCACCGTCGTCGTCGGTGACCTCGATGACGGCCTCCAGCAGCGCCGGCTGCGTCCCTTCCGACTTCAGAACTTCCAAAATCATCTGGCGCGCCACTTCCCAGGCGCGATCGGGATTGCGCAGGTCCTCGCCGTCAGGGTCCACGATCAATTCGTCGCCGATGCGGGTGTTGAAGAAATATCTGGGCATGCCTTGATCCAATGGGGTCGCCTGTAGAGGATTGAAAGCCGCTTCTTACTCACAACTGCTTTATCCGGACAGGGATGACACCCTATCGTCCGTTCTTTGCATATCGTCGTATTTTGCACGGGGTTGTTTTGCTGTTTTTGCGTCATCTCCGCGGCGTGATCGCGCCTTTTCGTGTTTGCAGCGCAGCATTGCAGCTGTCTACTACCTAGGTCCCGGAAGATTTAACTGGCGAACTTTTCCGCCCGCAGTAGTTTAACCGGGGGCGGACACGTCCGATTTCTCAGAAAAGGAGAGCCACAATGGCCTGGAAAGCACCGAAAATCGTCGAAGTGCCGTGCGGCATGGAAATCAACATGTATGTGAGCGCCACCCGCAAGTAAGGGCGGCAATTTCACGTTGAGCGCAGGTGGATCCGTCGGGTGCGTGACTTTCCCGGACGAAGGGGGTTGTGTCAGCCTGAGATCCACCTCGACACGTGTCTCCAGGAGACGGAATTATGCTTCGCGTCGTCGTCCTGGGCGCCGCGGCTGGCGGCGGGGTCCCGCAGTGGAACTGCGGGTGCACAGGCTGCCGGGCAGCGCGCGCTGAACCCCGACAATTGCAGAGAACCCAGGCTTCGGTCGCCTTCAGCGCCGACGGCGATAACTGGTTCCTGATCAACGCCTCTCCCGACCTCCGACAGCAATTCAACGCCACGCCGCAGCTTCACCCCAAGCCGGGCGCGCTGCGCCACACGCCGGTTGCCGGCGTGATCCTGACCAATGGCGAGGTGGACGCAGTCGCCGGCCTCTTGTCGATGCGCGAGGGCTCGCCGTTCACGATCTACGCCCATGACAAGGTGCTGGCGATCCTGAAGGCCAACAGCATCTTCAACGTGCTGAATGAGAAGAACGTCAGGCGCCAGCCGATCGGGGTCGACGAACCGTTCGAGCCGCGCCTTCCGGACGGCGCACGCTCCGGCATCGAGGTGGTTGCACTCGAGGTAGCAGGCAAATCGGCCTGGTACCTGGAAGGCAAGGCGCATCCCGGCGGGAGCAGTGGTGCGGGCGATACGCTGGGCCTGAAGATCACCGACAAGTCGACCGGCAAGAACTTCTACTTCCTCGCCGCCTGTGCCGAGATCACCGACGCGCTGAGAGCGCAGATCGCCGGCGCATCGCTGGTGTTCTTCGATGGCACGGTGTGGCGCGACGACGAGATGATCCGGGCCGGGCTCGGCCACAAGACCGGCAAGAGCATGGGACATGTCGCCATGTCCGGCGAGGACGGCGCCCTCGCGCGGCTTGCCGGCCTCGATATCGACAGGAAGATATTTCTGCATATCAATAACTCGAATCCGGCGCTGCTGCCCTCCTCGCCCGAGCGCAAGGCGGCCGAGCATGCGGGCTGGCAGATACCCGCCGATGGAACGGAGATCGTGCTGTGAACGCCATGACGCTTCCCGGAATGACCGCACTCTCGATCGGCAAGGACATCAGGCTCAACTCGGCCGAGGAGCTCGAGGCGACGCTGCGCCACATTGGCGCGACGCGCTATCACAGCCTGCATCCGTTCCATAAGCTCCTGCACGGCGGCAAGCTGAACAAGGGCCAGGTGCAGGCCTGGGCACTCAACCGCTACTATTACCAGAGCACGATCCCGCTCAAGGATGCCGTGGTGATCTCGCGCTTTCGCGACCGCGCCACGCGGCTGGAGTGGCGCCACCGCATCGAGGATCATGACGGCGATGTCGGCAGCCAGGGCGGCATCGAGCGCTGGCTAAAGCTGACCGAAGGCCTGGGCCTCGACACGGCCTATGTGGAATCGACCGAAGGCATCCTTCCGGCGACACGCTTTGCGGTCGAGGCCTATGTGCATTTCTGCCGCGAGAAGAGCCCGCTGGAGGCGATCGCCTCCTCGCTCACCGAACTGTTCGCGCCGAACCTGCACGAAGAGCGCATCAGCGGCATGCTGGAGCACTATGACTTCGTCAACCCTGATATCATGAGCTACTTCAAGCGCCGCCTGACGCAGGCGCCGCGCGATGCGAACTTTGCGCTCGACTATGTCAGGAAGCACGCCAGGACGCCGGAGGAACGCGCGGCCGTCTGCAACGCGCTGATCTTCAAGACCAACGTGCTGTGGGTGCAGTTAGACGCGCTCTATCATGCCTATGTCGATGGGCACATTCCGCCGGGCGCCTTCGCGCCCAAGGCGAGCTGAGAGGAAATAAGCAATGGCCGGGCCGCGTCACATCAGCGTCAGCGAAGCGAGCCGGCCCGTGCTGCCGCGGCATGCCAAGCTGAAATACGACGAGACGCGCAAGGTCTGGGTGATCCTGGCGCCGGAACGGGTGCTGGCGCCGGACGAGATCGCGGTCGAGGTTCTGCAGCTCTGCGACGGCATCCGCACCGTCGGCAATGTGGCCGACCAGCTCGCCGCGAAGTATGCTGCGCCGCGCGATGCGATCCTGGCCGACGTGGTCGCCATGTTGCAGGACCTGGCGGACAAAGGCTTTCTCACCGAAGCACGGGAGAAGACGTCATGAGTGACGTACTCGGCGACCCCGGCGTTCCCCACGATGTCAGCGACAGCCTCGCCGTGCTCGAAAAACAGCGCTCGACGGCAGAGACTTTTGGCATTCCGCTGGCGGTGCTGCTGGAAGTCACGCATCGCTGCCCGCTGCAATGCCCCTATTGCTCCAACCCGGTCGAGCTCGATCGCGCCGGCAAGGAGCTGACGACCGAGGAGTGGAAGAAGGTCTTGACCGAGCTCGCCGAGATCGGCGTGCTCCAGGTCCATTTTTCCGGCGGCGAGCCGACTGCGCGGAAAGACCTCGTCGAGCTCATCAAGCATGCGAGCGACGCCAGCCTCTATACCAACCTGATCACCTCCGCCGTGCTGCTGACGCGCGACAGACTGAGCGAGCTCGCGAATGCCGGCCTCTGCCATGTGCAGATCAGTTTTCAGGGCACCGAAGATATCGCTGCCGACCGCGTCGCCGGTTACAAGGGCGCGCATCACAAGAAGCTCGAAGTCGCGAAGTGGACGCGAGAGCTCGATCTGCCGCTCACCGTGAACGCGGTGATGCACCGCCAGAACCTGCACCAGCTCCCCGACATCATCCAGATGGCGGTCGATCTCGATGCCGACCGGCTCGAGGTCGCCAACGTCCAGTACTACGGCTGGGCGCTGAAGAACCGCGCCGCGCTGATGCCGACGGTCGCGCAGCTCGACGAGACCACCCGTATCGTCGAGGAGGCGCGCGAGCGTCTCAAGGGCACGCTCGCGATCGACTACGTCGTGCCGGATTACTACGCGCAACGGCCGAAGAAGTGCATGGGCGGTTGGGGCCGGCAGTTCTTCAACATCTCACCCGCCGGCAAGGTGCTGCCCTGCCATGCGGCCGAGAGCATCACCGGGCTCGACTTCGAATCCGTGCGCTCCAATCATTCGATCGCCTGGATCTGGCAGAACTCGGACGCCTTCAACCGCTATCGTGGCACCGGCTGGATGAAGGAGCCGTGCCGAACTTGCGAATTCCGCGAGATCGATTTCGGCGGCTGCCGCTGCCAGGCCTTTGCACTGACGGGCGATGCGGCCAATACCGATCCGGCCTGCGCGCTGTCGCCGCTGCACGAGACCATCTTCAAGCAGGCCGAACGCGAAGCCGAAGGCGAGACCAACCGCTTCCTCTACCGCAACTTTGCCGGTGGCACTTTGGAGCCTGACCCTGTGGAGTCCGGCAAGCATGGCGCCTGACGCCGACGCGGCCAAATCGGCCAAGCGCGCCGATCCCTTTGCGCCGCTGACTTCGGAAATGCTTGCCGTTTCGGACGGCCACGAGATCTATGTCGAAAGCGTCGGCCGCACTGATGGCATCCCAGCCGTCTATCTGCATGGCGGTCCCGGCAGCGGCTGCCAGCCCGACCATCGCCGGCTTTTTGATCCTGAACGCTTCCATGCTGTGCTGTTCGACCAGCGCGGCGCCGGCCGCAGCCGGCCGAAGGGCTCGCGCGAGCACAACACCACGCAGCACCTCGTCGCCGACATGGAGTTGATCCGCCAAAAGTTCGGTTTCGAACGCTGGATCGTGATCGGCGGCTCCTGGGGGGCGACGCTTGCGCTGGCCTACGCGGAAGCTCATCCCGAGCGCGTTTCGGGTATCGTGCTGCGCGCAACCTTTCTCGGCACGCGAGCGGAGGTCGAGACCGGCTTCACGTCGCGGCTGCCGCAGCTCTATCCCGCGCTCAACGAGGACTTCTTGAGCCTGCTCTCGGCGGAAGAACGAGAGCGGCCTATCGAGGCGTATTGGCGCCGCATTCTCAATCCTGATCCTGATAAGCATGGCCCCGCCGCGCGGGCCTGGCATGATACCGAGCGCACGCTGTCCGAACACAAGCCGGCACGCACGCGGCTTGATCTCGCCACGCTCAACGTGTGGCGCACGCTGCCCGCGACGCCGTTCATGGAAGCACACTACTTCATCAATGACTGCTTCATGGCGCCGGATCAGCTGCTGCGAAATGCCGGCAATCTCGCCGGCATTCACGGCATCATCATCCAGGGCCGCTATGATCTGTTGTGCCCGCCTGAGACATCCTGGGCGCTCGCAAAAGTGTGGCCGGGTTCCGAGATCCGCATCGTGGAAGAGGCTGGGCATTCGCTCTATGATCCCGGCGTGAGGGACGCCGTGATGAAAGCGATCGCGGACCTCGGCTCGAAAGCCGCGCGATAAAGGTCTGTCCCCTCATCCTGAGGAGCGCTTCCCACGGAAGCGCGTCTCGAAGGATGAAGGCCGAGATGCCTCAGCTGGGCCTTCATGGTTCGAGACGCCGCTCGCGGCTCCTCACCATGAGGGTCGAGTGTTCGCAGGGAAGGAATAAGAAGAATGCCGCTCGCCGGGAAGGGCATGCTGCTGACGTCGATGAACATCGACGCGGAGCATGAGGCCGATTTCAACCGCTGGTATGATCGCGAACATCTTGCGGAGCGTGTTGCGATCGACGGCTTTCTGGAGGCGCGGCGCTATGTCGCGCACGCTGCCAGCCCCAAATATCTCTGCCTGTATTCGACTGCGACGCTCGACGTGCTCGACAGTCCCGCTTATCGGGCGCGGCTTGCAAACCCGACCGACTGGTCGCGCCAGACCATGGCACGGTTTGAGAACATGATCCGCGCGGTGGCGTGCATCACCATCAGTCGCGGCACCGGACGCGGTGTCGCGCTCGGCGTGGTACGGCTGCGCCCAACGCCCGACAATGCCGGACGATTACGCGATGCATTGCGGGAAAAGCTGGCGCCGGAAAAATACGACGGCATCATCTCCATGCATCTACTCGAGAGCGATGCAGAGCTTTCCGGCCCGACAGCGGAAATTCCGGTGCGCAGCCCGGGCGCCAACGATTGGTTCGTGCTGATCGACGGCACGCGTGTCAGCGCCGTCTCTGCCGTGATTGCCGAACGCTTCACCGGTCCAGCAGCATCACCGTCGTCGCTTCCCGTTTCCGTCGGCACCTACTGCCTGATGTGGGATCTTGCGAAGAGCGACATCGCACGCGGCTGAAATTATCACACGCATCACGGGATGCTGCACCGCCGCATGGAATGCGCGAGTGTTAATGCTGTGTGTGCGTAGCTCCTATGAAAGCACAGCATTGCCCAAATTTGCCTTTGTGCGCGCTTCGGATTGGTTCTAATAAGGTAAGCCTATGATCCAATTTAAGAACCATATCGACGCGTAAGCGTTCGCCAAGCTCAAGAAGGCCGCCGGGTCTTTGGGCCTGTGCGGACAGGGTAGGAATGAAACCGACCGATATCGCGGCCCCCGACTACTTTCACAAGGTAGTCGATTGCCAGTGGGCCTGTCCTGCGCACACCCCGGTTCCCGAATACATCCGTCTGATCGCACAAGGCCGCTATAGCGACGCCTATATGGTCAATTGGAAATCGAACGTGTTTCCCGGAATTCTGGGACGCACCTGCGATCGTCCATGCGAGCCGGCGTGCCGCCGCGGACGCGTCGAGGAAACTCCGGTGGCGATCTGCCGCCTGAAGCGCGTCGCGGCCGACTTCAAGGATGACATCAAGCAGCGCCTGCCGCGTCCCTCGCCGAAGAACGGCAAGCGCATCGCGCTGGTTGGCGGTGGCCCGGCGTCGCTGACCGTGGCGCGCGATCTCGCACCGCTCGGCTATCACTGCACGGTGTTCGATGCCGATCCCGAAGCCGGCGGCATGATGCGCTCACAGATCCCGAAATTCCGCCTGCCCAATTCCGTGATCGACGAGGAGACCGGCTACATCCTCGATCTCGGCGTCGAATTCAAAGGCGGCCACCGCGTCGAAAGCATGAAGGCCCTGCTCGCGGACAAGTACGACGCGATCTTCGTCGGCTCCGGCGCGCCGCGCGGCCGCGAGCTCGACATTCCCGGCCGCAAGGAGGCAGCCGCGAATATACACATCGGCATCGACTGGCTGTCCTCGGTCTCGTTCGGCCACACCGACAAGATCGGCAAGCGCGTGATCGTGCTCGGCGGCGGCAACACCGCGATGGATTGCTGCCGCACCGCGCGCCGGCTCGGCGGCCAGGACGTCAAGGTCATTGTGCGCTCCGGCTTCGAGGAGATGAAGGCCTCTCCCTGGGAGAAGGAAGACGCCATCCACGAGGACATCCCGATCCTCAATTACATGGTGCCCGTGGAATTCAAGCATGTAGGCGGCAAGCTCATCGGCGTCACCTTCCAGAAGGTCCGGGCCGAATACGACACCAAGGGCCGGCGCAATCTCGTCCCCTCAGGCGAACCGGATCAGACCATTCCCTGCGACGACGTGCTGGTGGCGGTCGGCCAGGAGAACGCGTTCCCCTGGATCGAGCGCGACTGCGGCATCGAGTTCGACAAATGGAACATGCCGAAGGTCGATCCCAAGACCTTCGCCTCGACCAACCCAAAGGTCTTCTTCGGTGGCGACGCCGCCTTCGGGCCGAAGAACATCATCTGGGCGGTTTCGCACGGCCACGACGCCGCGCTGTCGATCCACAGGCTGCTCTCGGGCGAGGATATCAATGAGCGGCCGCTGCCTGCCGTGCATGTCACCTCGCAGAAGATGGGCATCCACGAGTGGAGCTATGACAACGACATCTCGCCGGAGAAGCGCTTCAAGGTGCCGCACCGCGACAAGGTGGTGGCCCTGAAGGACATCCGCGCCGAGGTCGAGCTCGGCTACGACGTCAAGCTCGCGCTCGGCGAGGCGCATCGCTGCCTGAACTGCGACGTGCAGACCGTATTCTCGACCTCTCTGTGCATCGAGTGCGATGCCTGCGTCGACATCTGCCCGATGGATTGCATCACCTTCACGGAGAACGGGGAAGAGGCCGATCTGCGCCAGCGCCTGAAGGCGCCATCGATGCATCCCGACCAGGATCTCTACGTCTCCGGCGATCTCAAGACCGGGCGTGTGATGGTGAAGGACGAGGACGTCTGCCTGCATTGCGGGCTGTGCGCCGAGCGTTGTCCCACCGGAGCCTGGGACATGCAGAAATACCTCATCGATATGACCTACGCAGGATCATCATGTCCGACAAAAAGCCGATCAGCAGCGTAAACGACTTCGTCGTCCGTTTCGCCAACGTCAACGGCTCGGGCTCGGCTTCGGCCAACGAGCTGTTTGCCCGCGCGATCCTGCGCCACGGTGTGCCGGTCTCCCCACGCAACATCTTCCCCTCCAATATCCAGGGCCTGCCGACCTGGTATGAAGTGCGGGTGACCGAAGCCGGCCATCTCGGCGCCCGCGGCGGCGTCGACATGATGGTGGCGATGAACCCGCAGACCTGGGACAAGGACGTCGCCGGCATCGAGCCCGGCGGCTACCTGTTCTACGATTCCACCAAGCCGATGCCGTCGACGAAATTCCGAGGCGACATCACCGTGATTGGCGTTCCCCTGACCGCGATCACCAACTCGACCTATACCGATCCGCGCCAGCGACAACTATTCAAGAACATCATCTATCTCGGCGCACTCGCGGCGCTGCTCGACATGGATCCCAAGGTGATCGAGCAGCTGATCGGCGAGCAGTACAAGGGCAAGGAGAAGCTGCTCTCCTCCAACGTCCATGCGCTGCATCTCGGTCGCGACTGGGCATTGCAGAATCTGAAATGTCCGATCGGGCTGCGGGTGAAGAAGGCCGACAAGGTCGGCGACCGCATCTTCATCGAAGGCAACAGTGCCGCGGCGCTCGGTGCCGTCTATGGCGGCGCGACGGTGTGCGCGTGGTATCCGATCACACCGTCCTCGTCGGTTGCGGAAGCCTTCACCAGCCATTGCAAGAAGTACCGGCACGATCCCGAGACCGGCAAGGCGAAATACGCGATCGTGCAGGGCGAAGACGAGCTCGCCTCCATCGGCATCGTGATCGGCGCCTCCTGGAACGGCGCGCGAGCCTTCACCGCAACGTCGGGCCCCGGCATCTCGCTGATGACGGAGTTCATCGGCCTCTCGTATTTCGCCGAGATTCCGGCCGTGATCATGAACATCCAGCGCGCCGGCCCCTCGACTGGCATGCCGACCCGCACACAGCAATGCGACATCATCGCCTGCGCCTATGCCTCGCATGGCGACACCAAGCACGTGCTGCTGTTCCCGGAAGATCCGGCTGAGGCCTTCGAGTTCGCGGCAGCCGCGTTCGATCTCGCCGAACGGCTTCAGACCACGATCTTCCTGATGCTCGATCTCGATATCGGCATGAACCACCGCCTCTGCCGTCCGCTGAAGTGGGACGACGCGCGGCAGTATGACCGCGGCAAGGTGATGACCGCGGAAATGCTGGAAGAAGGCCGCGACTTTGGCCGCTATCTCGACGTCGACGGTGATGGCATCCCCTATCGCACCTATCCCGGCACGCATCCGACCAAGGGCTCCTACTTCACCCGCGGCACCTCGCGCGACCGCTATGCGCGCTACTCCGAGGAGGGCACGGTCTATGCCGACAACATGCAGCGCCTGGTGCGCAAGTTCGAGACAGCGCAGGATCTCGTGCCGCGGCCGCTCCAGGCCAATGCGGAACGGCCGACCAAATATGGCGTGATCTATTTCGGCTCCACGGCGCCGGCGATGGACGAGGCGATCGGCCTTCTGGAAGTCCGCGGGCATCAGCTCGACCGGTTGCGCATCCGTGCCTTCCCGTTCCATTCGAGCGTCGCGAGCTTCCTCGCCGAGCACGATTTCGTCTACGTCGTCGAGCAGAACCGCGACAGCCAGCTCCGTCAGCTCATCGTCAACGAGAACGGCATCGACCCGGTGCGTCTCGTGCCGATCGTGCATTACGACGGCTCGCCCATCACCGCCCGCTTCATCGCAAAAGCCATTGGCGACCACCAGGATCACCTCAAGGTGACCCCGCTCCGCAAGGCCGTGTCATGACCTACATTGCAAAGCCGAAATTTCATCACCCGGGCCTGAAGAAGAACGAGCTCGGCTACACGCATCGCGACTACGAGGGCAAGATCTCGACGCTGTGCGCCGGCTGCGGTCACGACTCGATCACGGCCTCGATCATCGAGGCCTGTTACGAACTCTCGATCGAGCCGCACCGGGTGGCGAAGATTTCCGGCATCGGCTGCTCATCGAAGACGCCCGACTACTTCCTCGGCAATTCGCACGGCTTCAACTCAGTGCACGGTCGTATGCCTTCCGTGCTGACCGGCGCCAACCTCGCAAATCGTGACCTGATCTATCTCGGCGTCTCCGGCGACGGCGATTCCGCCTCGATCGGTTTCGGCCAGTTCGCACATTCGATCCGGCGCGGCGTCAACATGACCTATATCGTCGAGAACAACGGCGTCTATGGTCTGACCAAGGGCCAGTTCTCGGCCACCGCCGACCGCGGCTCGAAATCCAAGAAGGGCGTCACCAACACCGACAACGCCATCGACCTCGTCGCGATCGCGCTGCAGTTGGGGGCGACCTTCGTCGCGCGCAGCTTCTCCGGCGACAAGACGCAACTTGTACCACTCATCGCCGCCGCGATCCGCCACAAGGGCGCGGCGTTCATCGACGTGATCAGTCCCTGCATCGCCTTCAACAATCACGCCGGCTCGACCAAGAGCTTTGACTATGTCCGCGAGCACAATGACGCGGTGAACCGGCTCGACGTGCTGGTCGGGCGGGATCCGATCAGCGTCGACTACGCCCCTGGCTCCGTGCAGGTCGTCGAGCAGCATGACGGCAGCAAGATCGCGCTGCGCAAAATCGATGCCGACTACGATCCGCACGACCGGCTCGGCGCCCAAAACTTCCTGCAGAAGCACGCCGCCAAGGGACAGATCGTCACAGGCCTGCTGTATGTCGACCCCGACGCGGACGATATGCACGAGCATCTCAACACGGTCGAGACGCCCCTCAACACGCTGGAAGCGGACGCGCTGTGCCCGGGCTCGGCCGTGCTGGACAAGATCAACGCCGGCCTGCGCTAGCCAACAGACCGGACGAAATCCTATCTGACCCGAACGCTGACCTTGCTCGACACAACGGGCGGGTCGAACGGATAGTGCTTCGCATCGCCCAGCACCAGCTGAAGCGTATGGGTGCCCGGCGGAAGCTCGAGAAAGGTCTCGGTCTGCCCCGCTCCAAAATGAAGATGCGTTTTGTCCTGCGGAATCGGCTCCTTGGGGTCGATCGGCTCGTTGACGTCGACCAGCAGATGATGATGGCCGCTGTTCTGGTAGTCGTCGCCGGCGTGCGTCACGCCCATGTTGCGGAGGCCGAACCGGACCCAGAATCCGCCTTTGATCTTCTGACCATCGCGCGGCGTGATGAAATAGAGCTTTGCGTCCTTCGGCGCCGGCTTGCCTTGCGAATAGGCTGCGCTGGAGGACGATGCGAGCAGCACTGAAAGCGCGAGGCAGCAGACGATCTTCATCGCATCTCCTTCCGCGCTTACGGACCAAGCGCTATGCGGAAGCCGTGGGTCGGATAGCGAACATTGGTATCGTAGCTGTCGCGGTTCGCCGGTCGCACATAGCGCGCGTCGTTCTTCCAGGACCCCGAGCGCAGAACATGCGAAGTGCAGTCGCCGCTCCAGGCCGAGCCGTCGGCCGGAGCGCCCTGGTAGTTCTTGTGCCAGCAATCCGCGACCCACTGATCGACGCCGCCTCCCATGTCGTAGAGTCCAAAGGGATTGGGCTTAAAGCTGCCGACCTTGACCGGCTGATCAGCCGATACGTCTCCGCAATCCTTGCAAGCCGCCATGCCCGACTGCGGCTTGTCGCCCCACCAGTACTTGGTCTGGGTACCCCCGCGGGCGGCATATTCCCATTCGGCTTCGCTCGGAAGCCGGTACGGCTTCTTCGTCGCCTGCGCGAGCCAGCCCGCATATTGCTGCGCGTCCGTCCAGCTTACATTCGTGACGGCGGCGTCGTCCTTTCCGGTTGCCGTAAATCCGCAGGCCTTTGCCGCCGCACATTCGTTCCATTCACGGACAGTCACTGGATATTTCCCGATCGCGAACGGTTTGATCGCAACCTGGTGGATCGGTCTTTCCGTCGGATCCTCGTTGCTGCCCATCGCAAAACTGCCGGCGCGGATCGCGATCATTTCCGGCTCCTGGACCTGTGCCGTGGATTGCGCCGGGACCGGTGGAGGCGCAGGCGCCGGCGATGGCATTGCTGTCGGCGACGGAGAGGCAACGGGGGCGGCCTGCGGCGCCGGCGCCATCGAACCGGATTCTGTTGGAACGGATTGCGGCGCCGGGGATGCGGGAGCCGCGGCGGGGGGAGCTGCCGCGTGTTGATCGAGGCGGGGGCGTTGCTGCACGAGCAGGTACCAAAGCACGCCGCTCGCGATCACGAGCAACGTCAGGCCGAGGAGAAACAGCAGGATGTTCTCGCGCCGACCTCGTGTCCTGCCGACGGCGTCAGCGTCCGGCAGCACGCGATAGACGCGCACTGGATCGGTGATATTCTTGACCTTGCGATCCCCGAGCGACTCGTAGCCGCACACCACCTTGTGCTTGATCTGCTCATAGATCGCGCCTGAGATGAAGACCTGACCGGGCTCGGCAATCCCTTCGATCCGCGTCGCAATATTGACGCCGTCGCCGTAGACGTCGTCCGGCTCCACGATGACATCACCGAGATTGACACCAATCCGGTATTCGATCCGGGAATGATTCGGAAGCGTGGCGTTGCGGCCGACGAGATTTTGCTGGATGACGATGCTGCACCGAACGGCCTCGACGGGACTGTCGAAAATCGCGATGAAGCCGTCGCCGGTCGTCTTGATCAGCGTGCCGTGGTGCTCGACTATGCTGGGCTGGATCAGATCGCGCTCGATCCGCTTGACGCGGACATGCGTGCCTTCCTCGTCGGCCTGCATCAAACGGCTGTAGGAGGCGATGTCACCGACGATAATGGCGGCGAGGCGGCGAGGCATCGCGTTACGCGGCGGCTCACCCTGATTCCCCGATTTGAAGTTGCGAATTTCACCCATTACTGGGGCTCCACAAACTTGCAAATGGCGGCTTGCACGTTCAGCTCTCGAAGAGCTCAACGTGCAAGCTGAAGGCTATCACATCGCCCGCGAGGAACAAGCAAAGTGCGACTAGATCAGAGCTTCTCGCGAAGCGTCGGCATGGGTTCCGAGCGAAAATGCTCGCTGGGTGCTTTGAACTTTCCTCATGTCGCGAGCGACTAAAGCTCGCAACGGAACTTCTCGCCAAGCGAGCGTTCACTCACTCGATGGCTTCGTCGGCGCTCGCCAGCAGTGCCGGCGGCACCGCGATCCCCAACAGCTTCGCCGTCCTCAAATTGATGACCAGCTCGAATTTTGTCGGCGCCTGCACCGGAAGATCGGCCGGCTTCGTTCCGCGAAGAATGCTATCTGCATAGGAAGCGACCTGGCGGAACAAGTCCGGGAAATCCAGCCCGTACGACATCAGCGCGCCGCTTGTCGGAAAGCTGCGGAACGGATGGATGCTGGGAATGCGCAGCTCGTTGGTCAAGCCGACGATCAGATCCTGATGCAGGATCGGCAGGGAGTCGGGCAGCGTCATCAGCCCAGCCCTGGGCAAACCTCCTGCACCGCGAACGGCGCGCTCGATCTCGCCGGCATCGCGGACGTAAACCGTCTGCACGTTCACGCCGCTTTCGCGTCCGTCGCTCTCGATCTGGCGCGCGAACGGGGCGCTGGTGTTATTGTCGGGATTGGCGATCAGGACGATGCGCTCGATCGTCGTGTCGACGGCCTTCAGCAGATCGACCCATTTGCCCCCGACCGCGAGTTCGAAATTCGTGAAGCCGGTGAGGCTTCCTCCGGGGTGTGACAGGGACGCCACCACGCCGAGCTCGACCGGATCAGCCACCAACAGGAATACGACGGGTATCGCGCCCGAGTACTTGCGCATTGCCTCGAGCGTAGGACTTCCCTGTGCGATCAGCAGGTCCGGCTTCCGTTGCACCAACGAAGCCGAGGCCTCCGACAGGGAGGATGACATCGGCTTCGCCAGCCGCAGGTCGAACTCCAGATTGTCGCCATCACGCCAGCCGAGCTCGCGCAGCCGGTCCAGGAGCGCAGCGCGGAGCGGCAGCAATTGCTGCTCGCTGAACGAGGAGACCATGCCGACGAGCTTCCTGCGCGGGACCGGCTGGGCGTTCACCGCAAGCCATGGCGCGGCCGCCAGGAGCCCGATAGCCCGGATGAAGGCACGCCGGATCATGAGTGGCCCGGATTGGCTAAAGTCGACTGCATCACGCGCGTGTATCAGCATTCGGCCATCCGGGGGATAACTAAATCCGGGCGCGCCAGACGTGCCGGGTCATCGAGGGCAGGTGAACGCATCCCGCCCGCGTAGCGACTAACCGCCAAATACCCTGCCCGACCACCAGCCGGACACTTCGGTTCGAAGAGAGCTCTGGACCACACATGAAACACCCCCTTCTCGTCGCCCTCACCCTCGCCGCTCTCGGCGGCACCGGCCACGCCCAGGAGGCCAGCAAGGTCCAGTCCGATGCTTTTGACGCGCGAATGTTTGCAGGCGCGCCCGGCCACAAGGCCTATGCCTGCTTCGTCCGCCGCTACGATGCCGACCATCTGGACCGGCATCCGAAGCAGAAGGTTGCGTCCATGAAGCTGCTGGTCTCGGCCGAATACGAGAAAGAAGACAAGGAGCTGCACTACGCCTTCCGCCTCGGCTTCCGATATCGGCACCGCTCGGGCGACTTCGACACCTCCGGCTCCTGCGGTCACGCGCTGTTTCAGGACAATGGCGACGAGGTCCGCTTCGGCTGCGGCGTCGATTGCGACGGCGGCGGCATCGGGATCGCGCTGGCGAAGGATGATAAATCGGCGATCGTGCGGCTCGAGCGCATCAAGGTCTGGCAGAACAACAAACTTGACGACGACGCCAAGGAATCGCTGGTCGCCGGCGCCGACGACAAGATTTTCCGACTCGACCGCACCGACACCAGCGAGTGCGCCTCGCTCGTGACCGACCGCAAGGAACTCGCCGCGCTTCGCCACAAGTGATAGGTTCGACCCGAACTTCTGAGCACGCGATGAATCGACGTAATATCTTGTGGAGCGCAGTGTCAACGTTGGGCGCGGCCTTCGCCGCGTCGCGCGCGAAGGCCGCGACCGAACCGACGCCAGCAGACAGGCTGAAGGTGGTCTATCATCTGAGCGATGCCGAGAAGGTCAACTTCGTGCTCGGCAACATCCAGAACCATATCGACGGCGTCGGCGGCCCGGAGCACGTGACGATCGCGCTCGTCATCCACGGGCCGGCGCTCAAGGCGTTTCACTCGGCGCAAGCCAATCCCGACGTCAGCAAGCGCGTCGGCGATTTCTCCCGGGACGGCGTGGAGCTCGCCGCCTGCGGCAACACCATGAAGGCGCAGAACATCACGCTGAAGGATCTCTTGCCCGGCTTCGTCAGCGCGGAAAAAGGCGGCGTAGTTCGCCTCGCGGAGCTGCAATCGCGGGGGTATTTGTATTTGCGGCCGTGATGTCGACGGAGGTTGGTGTCGCCGCCCCAAGCTCAGCTGTCATCGCCCGGCTTGACGGGGCGATCCAGCATTCCAGAGACGGCGTCTCTCAATCGAGAAGCCGCGGCGTACTGGATTTCCCGGTCAAGCCGGGGCATGACGGCGAAAATGGGGATGCGGCTTGCCGGACTCCATCGCGGGGCACGCTTCACGCGTGAGCGTTACGCCGCTGCGGGGATCGGCCGCGGGCTCACGACGTACTCCCGCAAAACCTTGTCGTTGGCATCCACCTCTATCAACGACACGTCGTAGGTCCAGAGATCGGCCAGATGCTGGAGCACGCGCTTGGCGTCGGTCTCGCTGAGCTGCGAACCCTTGATGACGTGGTGATGCAGGATCAGCCGACGATCGCCGGCGAGATCGACGTCGACCACCTCGATATTGGCATCGATGAAGCCGACATCGTGCTGCCGCGCCAGCTCGCGGCGGACGCGACGGAAGCCGCGCTCGTCATGGATGGCGTCGACCCGAATGCCGGCGCGCTCCTCGGGGTCGTCGTGGAGATGGAACATGCGCAGGTGCCGCATCAGCCTGGGGCTGAGGAACTGCCCGATGAAGCTCTCGTCGCGGTAATTCGCCCAGACGTCGCGCAGCACGCCGATGGCGTCGCCCTTGCCGGCAATGTCCGGGAACCACTCTCGGTCCTCAGCTTCCGGATTGGTCGCAATCCGCTCGATATCCTGCATCATCGCAAAACCGAGCGCATAGGGATTGAAGCCGGAGAAGCGCGGATCGTCGAACTCGGGCTGGAACACCACGTTGGTGTGTGACTGGAGGAATTCGAGGAAGTTGCCGTCGGTGATGCGGCCCTGCTTATGCAGGGTCGACATGATGCGATAGTGGACGTAGGTCGCTGTCCCCTCGTTCATCACCTTGGTCTGGCTCTGCGGGTAGAAATACTGCGCGATGTGGCGGACGATGCGCAGCAATTCACGCTGCCAGGGCGCCAGCCGCGGCGCGCTCTTTTCCAGGAAGTAGAGCAGATTCTCCTGCGGTAAACCGAGCAGCTTGCGGCGACGCTCGATGCTCAGCACCGACCGGCTCTTGGCCGCCCCCTTGGGCACGGTGCGCCAGAGGTCGTTGAAGACCTCCTCCTCGTGCTGACGGCGGCGGCCGGCGCGCTTTTCCTCAGCCCGCAGATCGATATTCTTTTTGCCGGGATACCGGTCGATGCCGTGCGACATCAGCGCATGCGCCGCGTCGAGCGTGCGCTCGACCTCGACGCGGCCATAACGCGCCTCGCATTGCGAGACGTAGGTCTTGGCGAAGTCGAGATAGTCCAGGATGCCGTCGGCATCGGTCCACTGCTTGAACAGATAGTTGTTCTTGAAGAAGTGGTTGTGGCCGAACGCAGCATGCGCAATCACCAGCGTCTGCATCGTCGCCGTGTTCTCCTCCATCAAATAGGAGATGCATGGCGAAGAGTTGATGACGATCTCGTAGGCGAGGCCCATCAGGCCCTTGCGGTAGGAGGCCTCGTGGAAGGCGAAGTGCTTGCCGAACGACCAGTGCTTGTAGAACAGCGGCATGCCGACGGAGGAATACGCGTCCAGCATCTGTTCGGCGGTGATCACCTCGATCTGGTTCGGATAGACGTCAAGGCCGAGCTCCTTCTTCGCCACATCCTCGCAGGCATCGTGGATACGCTGCAAGGTGTGGAAGTCCCAATCCGCGCCCTCGAACAATCGCCCGGTCTTGTCCGTCATGGAGCGGCCTTCTCCTGATTTTCGCGGCGTTGGAACAGGTCGTGGAACACCGGGAAGATCTCGCTGCGCTCACTGACCTTGCGCATCGACAGCGGCGCGCCGCTGTTGCGCAGGCGGTCATAAAGCGTCCAGAGCGAGGAGTCGGAGAGATCGAACGCGCTGCCACCGGACTCCCCGACCTCGAGATAGGCGAAGAACTGGCAGACCGGCAGGATCTTCTCGGTCAGGAGCATGCCGGCGAGCTCGCCGTCGGAATAGGAGTTGTCACCGTCGGAGGCCTGGGCTGCGTAGATGTTCCAGTCCGACGGATTGAAGCGCTCGCGCACGATCTCATGCATCGCCTGGAGCGCGCTCGACACCAGCGTGCCGCCCGAGGCCGGACCATAGAAGAAGGTCTGCTCGTCCACCTCCTCCGCGCGGTCAGTGTGGCGGATGAAGACGATCTCGACGTGCTTGTAGCGGCGCTTCAGGAAGACGTAGAGCAGCATGTAGAAACGCTTGGCGAGATCCTTCATGTGCTCGGACATCGAGCCGGAGACGTCCATCAGGCAGAACATCACCGCCCGCGCCACAGGCTTCGGCACCGTCTCGAAGCGGCGGTAGCGGATGTCGAGCGGATCGATGAAGGGGATGCGCTTGGATTTCGCCTTCAGCCTCTCGAGCTCAGTGAGGAGCGCCGCGCGCTCGTCCTCGTCGGCGCATTCGGCGATCCTTGCTTCCAGCTCATCGATCTCGCTCTTGCGCGGACGGCGCAACGCGATACGGCGGGCGAGCGCGAGCTGGACGGTCCGGTTGACGGAGATGTTCGCAGGTGAGCCAGACGTGGTGTAGCCGGCGCGCTGGATGCCCTCACTCTCGGTCTGGGTGATCTTGCGCTTGGCGAGGTCGGGAAGCTCGAGATCGTCGAGGAAGAGATCGACGAACTCGTCGCGGCTCAAGACGAAGCGAAAGGCATCCTCGCTGTCACCTTGACCGGGACCGGAGTCCTTGGCGCCGCCCTGCCCCGAACGCTGCAGATAGTCGCCCTCGATGAACTTCTTGTTCCCCGGCAACACCATGTCGCGCGTGCCACCCTCGCGGCGGAAGCGCGGCTCGTGCATCCCGTCGAGGGGGATCGTGACCTCCCCCCCTTCCAGGACGTCCTTGATATCGCGTTCCTGCGAGGTCTTCTTGACGGCGCCCTGCACCAGGGATTTGGCCCGACGCAAGAACCGCTGGCGGTTCTCAAGACTCTTGCCGCCCGGGTTCAGGCGCCTGTCAATAATGTGGGCCACTGTCTCATCCGCCTCAACCGGCCTGCTTCACACGCATGTACCATTCGACAAGCCGGCGAACCTGACGCTCGGTGTAGCCGCGCTCCACCATGCGTGCGACAAACTCGCCGTGCTTCTTCTCGGTCTCGCCGTCCTTCTTCGAACCGAACGAGATCACCGGAAGCAGGTCCTCGACCTGAGAGAATATCCGCTTTTCGATCACGTCGCGAATCTTCTCGTAAGAGGTCCAGTTCGGATTCTTGCCGCTATTCTGAGCCCTGGCCCGTAACGAGAATTTGACCACCTCGTTCCGGAAGTCCTTCGGGTTGGCGATGCCGGCCGGCTTCTCGATCTTGGTCAACTCCTGGTTCAAGAGTTCGCGATCCAGGAGCTGTCCCGTATCGGGATCCTTGAAGTCCTGATCCTCGATCCAGGCATCGGCATAGTCCACGTAGCGATCGAACAGGTTTTGGCCGTAGTCCGAGTAGGATTCGAGATAGGCCTTCTGGATCTCGTTACCGATGAACTCGGCATAACGCGGCGCAAGCTCGGCCTTGATGAACTCCAGGTAGCGTTTCTCGGTCTCTTCGGGAAGCTGCTCGCGGCGGATCGCCTGTTCCAGCGCGTACATCAGATGCACGGTATCGGCAGCGACCTCCTGCGGATCGTGGTTGAAGGTCGCGGCCAGGATCTTGAAGGCGAAGCGAGTGGAAACGCCGTCCATGCCCTCATCGACACCGGCGGCATCACGGTATTCCTGAACGCTGCGCGCCTTGGGATCTGATTCCTTCAGGCTTTCCCCATCGTACACCCGCATCTTGGCAAACAGCGTGGAATTTTCGTGCTTGCGCAGACGTGACATCACCGAGAACCGCGCCATCGTCTCCAGCGTCGCAGGCGCGCAAGGTGCCGAGGCGAGCTCTGAGCCCTGGATCAGCTTTTCGTATATCTTCTGCTCTTCGGTGTACCGCAGGACGTAAGGCACCTTGATCACGCAGATGCGGTCGATGAAGGCTTCGTTGTTTTTGTTGGACTTGAAGCTCGCCCACTCGGCCTCGTTCGAGTGCGCGAGGATGATGCCGGTGAAGGGGATCGCACCGATGTTCTCGGTGCCGATATAGTTGCCCTCCTGCGTCGCAGTGAGCAGCGGGTGCAGCATCTTGATCGGCGCCTTGAACATCTCGACGAACTCGAGGATGCCCTGGTTGGCGCGGTTGAGACCGCCGGAATAGCTGTACGCATCCGGGTCGTTCTGCGCATAGGTCTCGAGCTTGCGGATATCGACCTTGCCGACCAACGAGGAGATGTCCTGATTGTTCTCGTCGCCGGGCTCGGTCTTGGCGATCGCGATCTGGCGCAGCCGCGACGGCTGGATCTTGGCGACGCGGAATTGCGAGATGTCGCCGCCGAAGGCCTCCAGCCGCTTGTAGCACCACGGGCTCATGAGACCGGTGAGACGCCGGCGCGGAATGCCGTACTTCTCTTCCAGCATCGGTCCGAGCTGCTCGGGATCGAACAGGCTGAGCGGGCTTTCGAACACCGGGCTCAGTTCATCGCCAGCCTTCAGCACGTAGATGGGCTGCACCTCCATCAACGACTTGAGCCGCTCGGCGAGCGATGATTTGCCGCCGCCGACCGGGCCGAGCAGATAGAGGATCTGCTTGCGTTCTTCGAGCCCTTGCGCGGCGTGACGGAAGAAACCAACGATGCGCTCGATCGTTTCCTCCATGCCGTAGAAGCCGGCGAAGGCCGGATAGGTGCGGATCGTGCGGTTCAAAAAGATACGGCCAAGGCGTGGGTCCTTGGCCGTGTCAATCGTCTGGGGTTCACCGATCGCAGCTAGTAGTCGCTCGGCTGAATTCGCGTACTTCATGGGATCGCTTCGACACGATTCCAGATATTCCGCCATCGACATGTCGTGCTGGCTTCTCGCCTCGAACGACCGAGCGAAAGCGTTGAACAAAGAATCGTTGTACATGATCCCTCTCCGCGTGATTTCCGCCACTCAAGCTGAAACGAAAGCAGTTACCGGACCGTTCCTCAGCGCCCGTCTCGAATCAGCGTGAGCACATGACGATCATTGGACACCCGAGCACCTTGTTGGCGCAACGCACTACGTAGGCACCGGGTGAGTTACGAACAGGCACTTGCCTGTTATTTATGCGAATCTATACCCGTACGTGCTAATTTCCAGCAAATGTCGCCCCGCGGCAACATCCGGGCGTTACCGGGGATTGGTCCATCCGGCAGCGCAACATAGCTGCCCCGCCGACGGCAAACTTATGACGCTTTGACGGCGAAGCCTTGAACGTCGTGATGGCTCTTCTGCTGCAATGCGGCGCGCAGCTTGCTCGCGTCGTGGCAAGCCAGGCAGGCTCGCAGCAGCGTCGCGAAGTCCGTCGCCGGCCCGGCCGGAGCGATGACGCTGAAATCCGTGTCATTCCGCGGCGAGATCGCGCCTCTGCTCCTGACGCTGCGAAGTTGCCGCCGCAGCGCCGGCGTCAGCATAACGGTTTTGCATCCGTAGCTTTCACGCACCGAAACGTCTTCGATCGAGTCCCAGAGCAGGAATTCATCGCCGGCACGCAGATCGCGGATGCGGTGGTGGCTGACGGTCGCGCACCGCTCGGCCAGCGACATCCAGATCAGTCGGCAGATGACGAGCCCGAACAGCAGAACACCCGCGCGGCCCGCCGCCCGCTCACAGGCGCCAAGGCCGCCGCACAACTCGAAGGCAAGCGCGGCGCTGAAAAGGGGCATGACAAACCCCAGCACAATCGGCTCTGCGAGGCGGGAAAAGCTATGACCGACATCGAGATCGTTGGACACGTCGAGATCGGCAGGAAAGGCAGATGGACGCGGCGTGACGGCAATCGCAAGGTCGTCAAAATTTGCGTGCATGCTTATCCGCCAGCACGGCAGTTCATGAATGAACTGAGGCAACCCGCCGCACGGGCAAATGCTTGAGCCAGCGACACGAAACTCCGCTCAGCCAAGGCTGACGCTACGCTACGGTCTCAGGCCGATAAACTTGGCGGCCAACGACTTTCGCGCAACGACGCGCCCGATCAACTGGATCGCTACGCTCTCAACGGAGTTATGCCGAGAGTACGACGCACATACCCTTGATTGGTTCCCTCCCAAGGCCATGGTAACACACCATAGCGCGTCAGGACCGGCGCGGGAACCCCTCGCCTGCCACCGGCTCGGAGAAAAGAGTGATCATGAATCCCGTCAAAGAACTGGAAAAGCACGGACAGGCCGTCTGGCTGGATTTCCTGGCCCGCGGCTTCATCGCCGAAGGCGACCTGAAGCGGCTGATCGAGACCGACGGCGTCAAGGGCGTCACCTCCAACCCGTCGATCTTCGAAAAGGCGATCGGCAGCTCGGACGAATATGACGCCCCGATCGGCAAGGCGCTGAAGCGCGGCGACCGTCCGGTCGCCGACCTCTTCGAGCAGCTCGCAGTCGAGGACATCCAGAACGCCGCCGACGTGCTGCGCCCGGTCTATAACCACCTGAAGGGCCAGGACGGCTTCGTCAGCCTGGAGGTGTCACCCTATCTGGCCATGGACACCAAAGGGACGGTCGCCGAAGCCCGGCGGCTCTGGAAGGATGTCGATCGCAAAAACTTGATGATCAAGGTGCCGGCGACGCCGGAGGGCCTGCCGGCCATCGAACAGCTCATCGGCGAAGGCATCAGCGTCAACATCACCCTGTTGTTCTCCAAGGAGGTCTATCTGGAGGTCGCCGAGGCCTATCTTGCGGGCCTTGAGAAATACGTGGCTGGCGGCGGCGATCCGTCGCATGTGGCAAGCGTCGCAAGCTTCTTCGTCAGCCGCATCGACACCGTGGTCGACAAGCAGCTCGACGACAAGATCGCCCGCGCCAACGATCCCAGCGAAAAAGAGCGTCTCGCGGCGCTCAAGGGCAAGGTCGCGATCGCAAATGCAAAGGTCGCCTACCAGGACTACAAGCGCCTGTTCTCCGGGCCACGCTGGGACAAGCTCGCCGCCAAGGGTGCGAAGCCGCAGCGGATGCTGTGGGCTTCCACCGGCACCAAGAACAAGGATTATAGCGACGTCCTTTATGTAGAGGAGTTGATCGGCCCGAACACCATCAACACCGTGCCGCCGGCGACGCTCGATGCGTTCCGCGACCACGGCAAGCTGCGCGACAGCCTGGAGGAGAATGTCGAGGAGGCCGCCCACGTGCTGGAGGAGCTCGAGCGCTCCGGCATCTCTCTTGACGAGATCACCGAGGAGCTCGTCAGGGACGGCGTGAAGCTGTTTGCCGACGCCGCCGACAAGCTCTATGGCGCGGTCGCCCATAAGCGCGCCACCGTGCTAGGGACGGCGATCAACCGCCAGCAGCTTGTGCTGGGCGAGGGGCTCGGCAAGGCCGTGACCAAGAGCACCGAAGACTGGCGGGCGTCGGCGAAAATCCGCAGGCTCTGGCAGCGCGACAAGTCGGTCTGGACCGGCACGGACGAGAACAAATGGCTCGGCTGGCTCGACAGCGCGGCGAAGGCCGATGTCGCCGACTACGCCGACTATGCGAACCGGGTGAAGGGCCAGCATTTTTCCGACGCAGTCGTGCTCGGGATGGGCGGATCGAGTCTCGGTCCGGAAGTTCTGGCCGAGACGTTCGCGAGAAGAGCCGGCTTCCCCAAGCTGCACGTGCTCGACTCGACCGACCCGGCGCAGGTACGGGCGATGGAAGCCAAGATCGACATCGCCAACACCGTCTTCATCGTCTCCAGCAAATCCGGCGGCACCACCGAGCCGAACGCGATGAAGGATTATTTCTATGACCGCGTCGCCAAGGCGGTCGGGCCGTCGGTGAAGACCGGCCACCGCTTCATCGCGGTCACCGATCCCGGTTCCTCGCTGGAAAAGGCTGCCAAGAAGCTCAGCTATGCCCGCATCTTCCACGGCGAACCCTCCATCGGCGGACGCTATTCGGTGCTTTCGCCGTTCGGCCTCGTGCCCGCCGCGACCGCTGGCATAGACGTCAAGAGCTTCATCGGGCACGCGCTCGCGATGGCTCGCTCATGCGGACCGGACGTGCCGCCGCAAGAGAATCCCGGCGTGCAGCTCGGCCTCGCGATGGGCCTTGCAGGCCTGGAAGGCCGCGACAAGGTGACGATCTACGCCTCGAAGAAGATCGCCGATTTCGGCGCCTGGGCCGAGCAGCTCATCGCCGAATCGACCGGCAAGGAAGGCAAGGGCCTGATCCCGATCGACGGCGAGCCGCTGGTCGATCATTCAGTCTATGGAGACGACCGCTTCTTCATCGACATCCGCACCGAGGGTGAAGCAGATGCCGTCCATGACGGGATGCTCTCCGCGCTCGAGAAGGCCGGCCATCCCGTGGTGCGCATCCTCATGAAGTCGGTCGACCATCTCGGCCAGGAGTTCTTCCGCTTCGAGATGGCGACGGCGGTCGCGGGCTCCATCCTCGGCATCAACCCGTTCGACCAGCCCGACGTGGAAGCAGCCAAGATCAAGACCCGCGAGCTCACCGCCGCGTTCGAGAAGACCGGCGCGCTGCCGCCGGAGGAGCCGGTCGTCAGCACCGCGGACGCCGATCTCTACACCGACGACGCCAATGCCGCAGCGCTCCGTGCCGCCGGCGCGAACGGCGACCTCACCTCCTGGCTGAGAGCGCATCTCGACCGCTCCCGGCAAGGCGACTATGTCGCCCTGCTCGGCTACATCGCGCGCGACAAGGCCACGATCGAAGCCTTGCAGGCGATGCGGACGGAGGTGCTCGAAAAGCGCCGTGTCGCCACCGCCGCTGAATTCGGTCCGCGCTTCCTGCATTCGACCGGACAGGCCTACAAGGGCGGGCCCGACAGCGGCGTGTTCCTGCAAATCACGACCGACGACGCCGAGGACCTTCCGGTGCCGGGCCAGAAGGCGAGCTTTGGCGTCATCAAGGCGGCGCAGGCGCGCGGCGACTTCGATGTTCTCACCGAGCGCGGACGACGCGCGCTCCGCGTGCACCTGAAGGGCGGGCTGAAGAAAGGCCTTGCCGCGCTGAACGCCGCGCTCTCCCAAGCGTTGAACTGAAAGAGGATAGGTCAATGCAGCTCGGCATGATCGGCCTCGGCCGGATGGGCGGCAACATTGTCCGCCGGCTGATGCGGAATGGCCATTCGGCCGTGGTCTATGACAAGGACGCCAAGGCCGTCGCCGACCTTGCGGCGGACGGCGCGCAAGGCGCGAGCACGCTGGAAGAGTTCGTCGCCAAGCTCGACAAGCCGCGCACCGCCTGGGTGATGCTGCCCGCCGGCCGCATCACCGAGACGACGATCGAGACGCTCGCAAAGCTGATGCAAGCCGGTGACGTCATCATCGACGGCGGCAACACCTTCTGGCAGGACGACGTCCGCCGCGGCAAAGCGCTGAAGGAGCGTGGCATCCACTATGTCGACGTCGGCACCTCCGGCGGCGTCTGGGGGCTCGACCGCGGCTATTGCATGATGATCGGTGGCGACAAAGCCGTCGTCGACCGGCTCGATCCGATCTTCGGCACGCTTGCGCCGGGCGCGGGCGAGATCCCGCGTACGCCCGGACGCGAGGGCCGCGATCCCCGCATCGAGCAGGGCTACATCCACGCCGGCCCGGTCGGCGCCGGTCATTTCGTCAAGATGATCCACAATGGCATCGAGTACGGCCTGATGCAGGCCTATGCCGAGGGTTTTGACATCCTCAAGAATGCTGACATCGAGGCGCTGCCGGCGGATCATCGTTTCGATTTCGATCTCGCCGACATTGCCGAGGTCTGGCGGCGCGGCAGCGTGATCCCGTCCTGGCTGCTCGACCTGACTTCGACCGCTCTCGCCGACAGCCCGGCGCTGGCGGAATATTCGGGGTTCGTGGAGGATTCCGGCGAAGGGCGCTGGACCGTGAATGCGGCGATCGACGAGGCGGTGCCGGCCGAAGTGCTGACCGCGGCGCTGTTTGCCCGCTTCCGGTCACGCAAGGAGCATACCTTTGCGGAGAAAATCCTCTCCGCCATGCGTGCCGGATTCGGGGGGCACAAGGAGCCGAAACAACCGGGCGCACCCAAGCCCAAAGCCTGAAGGCCCGCCATTCGTGACAAAAGACCCGCAGCCCAAACGCAAGCCCGAAAATTGCGCCTTCGTCATCTTCGGCGTCACCGGCGATCTCACCCATCGCCTGGTGATCCCATCGCTCTACAATCTCGCCGCCGAGAACCTGCTGCCGGAGAAATTCTGCGTGGTGGGCGTCGCGCGCAAGGGCATGTCGAATGACGAGCTGCGCGACGGCCTGTTGAAGGGCCTGCGCGAGCATGCCACCCGTCCGGTGGACGACGTCGTCGCCCGGCAACTCCTGCAATGCGTGACCTTTGTCGAGGCCGATACGAAGGATCCAGCGTCCTTCGATAAACTACACGAGCATCTGGACGCGCTCGAATGCTCCCGCGGCACCGGCGGCAACCGGCTGTTCTATCTGGCGACCCCGCCGGCGGCGTTTGCACCGACCGCGCGCGAGCTCGGCCGCACCGGACTGATGAAGGAGAACAACGGCGCCTGGCGGCGGCTCGTGGTCGAGAAGCCATTTGGCACCGACCTTGCCTCGGCCCGCGCGCTGAATGCCGAGCTCCTGAAGATCATGGAGGAGCACCAGATCTATCGGATCGATCACTATCTCGGCAAGGAGACGGTGCAGAACATCCTGGTGTTGCGCTTTGCCAACGGCATGTTCGAGCCGATCTGGAATCGCAACCATATCGACCACATCCAGATCACGGTGGAGGAACGGCTCGGCGTCGGTCATCGCGGCGGCTTCTACGACGCCACCGGCGCACTCCGCGACATGGTGCCGAACCATCTGTTTCAGCTGATGTCGCTGGTCGCGATGGAGCCGCCGAGCCGTTTCGATGCGCACTCCGTCCGCTCCGAAAAGGCCGAGGTTCTTTCCGCGATCCAGCAACCGAGCGAAGAGGAAGCGCTGAAGAGTTCGGTGCGCGCGCAATATCTGGCAGGCCGCGTCGGCGATTCCGATATCCCGGACTATCGCAAGACCGAGGACGTCAAGTCCGGGAGCACGACCGAGACCTACGTGGCGCTAAAGCTCCTGATCGACAACTGGCGCTGGGCCGGCGTGCCCTTCTATCTGCGTACCGGCAAGGCGCTGGCTCACAAGCGCACCGAGGTTGCGATCAAGTTCAAGCAGGCGCCGCTGTCGATGTTCAGCGGCACCACGGTCGATCGCCTGTCGCAGAATTTCCTGACCATCGGTATTGCGCCGACCGAGACCATCGAGTTGCAGTTCAATGCGAAGATTCCGGGACCGAGCGTCACGATCGACGGTGTCGAGATGAAGTTTCGCTACGGCGACTATTTCAAGGCCGATCCGAGCACCGGCTACGAGACGCTGATCTACGACTGCATGATCGGTGACAACATCCTGTTCCAGCGCGCCGACGGCGTCGAAGCCGGGTGGCAAGCCGTGCAGCCGTTCCTCGATGCCTGGAAGAAGGCGGGCACCAACGGCATCGAGACTTATCGTGCCGGCAGTGATGGCCCCTCCTGCGCCGACGAGCTACTCCGGCGCGATGGGCGCAGCTGGCGGAAATATTCGTGATGGCTGCGGCCGACCAGCCGAAACTGATCGTCGAAGCCGACGCCGATGCGCTGGCGCGGGCCGCGGCCGAACGCGTGATGGCGCGCATTGCGGCCAACCCGGGCCGCATTGCGATCTGCCTCACCGGCGGATCGAGCCCGAAGAAGCTCTATCAATTGCTCGCCAGCGAGGCTTGGCGAGACAAGATTCCCTGGGAGCGCGTGCACTGGTTCATCGGCGACGAGCGGTTCGTGCCGGACGGTGATCCCCTCAGCAACATGACGGTAGCGCGCACGATCCTCCTCGATCGCAGCGCACCGTCCGGCCATGTCCACCCGATCCCCACCGCGACCGAGAATCCTAATCAGAGCGCCGAGGCCTATCAGCACGAGCTCCAATCCTTCTATGGTGGGGACCAGCTCGATCCGTCGCGCCCACTGTTCGACCTGGTCCTGATGGGCGCGGGACCGGACGGCCACACCGCTTCGCTGTTTCCCGGCTATCCCGCGGTCGAGGAGACAGAGCGCTGGGTCGTCGGCGTACCCAAGGCCAATGTCGCGCCTTTCGTGCCGCGGGTCTCGCTCACCCTGCCCGCTCTGGCATCATGCCACGAAATGCTGTTCGAGATTGCCGGGTCCGACAAGCAAGCGATCTTGACGCGGCTCCTCAATGGCGAGAACCTGCCGGCCGTACGCGCGCGCTCGAATGGTGAGACCGTCTGGCTGGTCGACCAGGCCGCGCTCCCGGAGGGGATTCGTGGCGGGCAGTGAAGCACCTTGTGCATTGATCGTGATGGGTGTGTCGGGCTCGGGCAAGAGCACGGTTGCGGAAGCACTGGGTGAGCGGCTCGGCTGGCGCTTCGAGGACGGCGACAGTTTCCATCCGCCGAGCAATGTCGCGAAGATGAGCGCCGGCCAGCCGCTCACCGACGAGGACCGCTGGCCCTGGCTCAACGCCATCGCCGACGAGATCGCGCGTGCCTGCAAGGCTGGCGAGCACGTCATCATCGCCTGCTCTGCGCTGAAGCACACTTATCGCGACGTGCTCTTGCGTGGACGTGATGACGTCCGCTTCGTCTTCCTGAAGGGCAGCCAGGAGCTGATCGCCGACCGCCTCGCCCTCCGCAAGGGCCACTTCATGCCACCCGGGCTGCTGACCAGCCAGTTCACAACGTTGGAGCCGCCGGAAGCGAGCGAACACGTGATCACAGTCTCGATCGACGAGACCGTCGAGGCGATCGTAGATGGCGTGTTGCGGCAGTTGAGATTCGGCAGCGAGAAGCACAAGGCCATGTCATGACCCCCATCTCACTTGTGGTCTCCGACGTCGACGGCACCCTGGTGACCAAGGACAAGACGCTCACCGAGCGCGCCAGGGCCGCGGTGCAGCGACTGCGTGATGCCGGGATCGGCTTCACCATCACCTCCAGCCGCCCCAGCATCGGCATGCGCTTCCTGATCGAGCCGTTGGCGCTCTCGCTGCCGATCGGTGCCTTCAACGGCTCCTCTATCGTCGATCCGCAGATGATGCCGGTCGAGCAGCATCTGATCCCCGCCTCAGCCGCCGAGCGCAGCATCAAGATCCTCGACGAGTTCGGCGTCGATATCTGGCTGTTCACGTCGGACAAGTGGCTGATCCGCAATCCGGATGGGAAGTACGTCGGTCACGAGCAGCACACGATCCGCGCCGATCCGACCATCGTCAGCGATTTCACGTCCTATCTTTCGAGCGCATGCAAGATCGTCGGCGCCAGCGCCGACGCGCCGCATCTGGAGGCCTGCGAAAAAGTGATGCAGGAAGCGCTGGGGACTGAAGCCGAGGCGATTCGCTCGCAGACCTACTATCTCGACGTCACCCCGCCCGGCTGCAACAAGGGCACCTTCGTCCAGTCGATGGCGCGACGGCTCGGCATCTCGACCGATGCGGTCGCGACTATCGGCGACATGCAGAACGACCTTGCGATGTTTCGCGTCAGCGGCCTGTCGATCGCGATGGGCAATGCAGCGGACAATGTCAAGCAGCAGGCAACTTACGTCACGACGAGCAACGAGCAGGAAGGCTTTGCCGGCGCCATCGAGATGATCCTGAAGCGCAACGGGATCGACTAAGGCGCTTGCTCATCGTTAGCAACATTTCTGGGATGTCCGCTCTGCTGCCGAGAAGCAGACAATGGACGACCGGGCGGCTGGCATGGGCCACGCGCCGAATTGATCTGCATCAATTACAAGGCCCGATTTCGAGCTGATTCTTTGCAACAGACTTGGTGGTGTCAGACCATCCAATTGCAACACTCGTGATGCACTTCTCGAATCTGAGATTGCGGGGATCGGCGTGTGATCGAAGCGCGCAACCGCGTAGTTCAACTTCGTCGCTTTGGCGGACCTGAGGAGCTGGAAGTCGTCGACGCTCCGCTGCCGACGGCCGGTACGGGCGAGGTACGGATCCGTGTGCTCGCCTCGGGGCTCGAGTACACCGATACTCTGATCCGACGGCACCTCTACCCGCAAACTGCCTCCCGTCGGCCACCCCTGGTAATGGGCTACGATGTTATTGGAGAAATCGATCAGCTCGGCGATCGCGTGAGCGGATTTCAGCTTGGTGACCGTGTGGCCGACATGACGGTGCTCGGATCGAATGCGGCCTATCGCACGCTCCAGGCGCGTCACTTGACCCACGTGCCGATGGGCGTTGATTCGGCGCAAGCGGCCGCGCTGATCCTCAGCTGGATGACGGCATATCAGCTCCTGCACCGCGCTGGGCGGGTGCAGCCGGGGCAGCGTGTGCTGGTGCATGGTGCTGCCGGAGCGGTCGGACAGGCGCTTCTCGTACTCGGTAGCATGGCTGGACTTCAGCTATGGGGCGGAGCTCATGGAAGGCACGCTGCGCTGATCCGTGAGCTCGGGGCTACGCCGCTTGATTATCAGCGCGAAGATTTCACGCGCGTCTTGCCAGGTGGATTTGACGTCGTGTTCGATGGCATCGGGGAGGATGGCTATCGCCGGTCATTTTCGGCACTCAAGCGTGGCGGTCTGCTCTGCGCCTATGGCTACTCGGCGGGCGCGCAGGATCGGCGACGGATGCTCACCATGCTGATGTGGATCGCGCGACTTTATCTCTGGAGGTGGTTGCCTGGCGGCAGGTCGGCTTTTTTCTACTCGATCAACGCGATGCGGCTGCAACATCCTGAATGGTTCACCGAAGACCTTAAGCGCCTGTTCGCTCTGCTTGCCAGTGGCGCCATCCAGCCGCGCATCGCCGCGCGGATATCGCTCGATGAAGTTGCTCATGCGCACCGACGCCTCGAAGCCGGTGGCCTGGAGGGCAAGCTCGTGCTGTGCCCGGATCTCGCGCCACAGGCATCCGGCACGACAAGCACTGCGGCCTGAAGTTCCGTCACTGCGACCGCTGCACGGCGGGCTTCTCGCTGCGGGTCCTGGCAGCGGACAAATTATGGGCCGTGTTGATCAGCGCGATATGGGTCAGCGCCTGCGGAAAATTGCCGGTCTGACGCCGCGCCACTGAATCGTATTCCTCGGCCAGCAGCCCGACATCATTGGCGATGCCGACCACGCGATCGAACAACACCTGCGCCTTGTCGAGGTCGCCGGCAAGCACATGAGCATCCGCCAGCCACAGGCTGCAGGCGAGGAACGCCCCTTCGATCGGCTGCGTCTCCTCGGACACCTCACGCGGATCATGCCGCAGCACGAAGCCGTCGCGCATCAAGTGCTGTTCGACCGCCGCGATTGTGCCGCGCACGCGCGGGTCGTTTGCCGGAAGAAAGCCGACCGCGGGCAGCAACAGTACGCTGGCATCCAGGACCTTCGAGCGATAGGACTCGACGAAAGCGTTGGCCTCTGCATCGAAGCCTCTCTCACAGACGTCGCGTTGGATGGCATCGCGCAAGGTACGCCAATGCAGCAGCGGCGCCTTGAAGCCGAAGGTCTCGGCGCTCTTGATACCGCGGTCGAAGGCAACCCAGGTCATCACCTTCGAGAAGACATAGTGCTTGGCCTGGCCGCGGCGCTCCCAGATGCCGTTGTCGGGCTGATCCCAGACCTCGGCGAGGTGTTTCAGCACGGCACATTCCAACGCCCAACTCTCGTCGTCGAGCTTCAGTTTCGCCATGCGCGACTGGTGGAACGCGTCGATCAGCTCGCCATAGACGTCGAGCTGCAATTGCGCGTGGGCGGCATTGCCGACGCGAACCGGCTTCGCGCCCTCATAGCCGTCGAGCCATTCGGCCTCCCATTCGAGCAGCCGCCGCTGGCCCCAGATTCCGTACATGATCTGCATGCGGTCCGGCGCGCCGGCGGCCGCGCGCAGCAGCCAACTATGCCAAGCCGATGCCTCCTCGGTATAGCCGGAGTTCATCAGCGCGAGCAGCGTGAAGGTGGCATCGCGCAGCCAGCAGAAGCGGTAGTCCCAGTTTCTGGCGCCGCCGAGCTTCTCGGGCAGCGAGGTGGTTGGCGCTGCGACGATGCCGCCGGTCGGGGCAAAGGTCAGGGCCTTCAACGTGATCAGCGAGCGTATGATTAGATCGTGATATTCGCCGTCGCGATTTGATCGGCTGCACCAGTCCTTCCAGAAGGCTTCCGTCTCCGCGAATGCGCGTTCGGGGTCAATTGCCTCGGGCGGATCAAGATGCGACGGGCCATAGGTCAGCACGAAGGGGATGGTCTCGCCGCCGGCGACCTCGAACTCGGCGACGGTGGTCAGATCCTCGCCGCGGGTTTCGACGGGTGTGCGGAGCACCGTCATGTCCTGGCCGCAGATCGCAAGCACGGCGGAGCGATCCTCGGTTCGCCTGACCCAGGGAATGTCGACGCCGAAGCCGAAGCGGATGATGAGCTCCATCCTGAGCTTGACGCGGCCCTTCAGGCCGCGCACCAGCCGCACGATGTCGGACGCCTTGCCGCGCGGCGGCATGAAATCGATCAAGGCGACGGAACCGCCGTCCGTCTCGAAACGGGTCTCGAGGATCAGCGTGTTGGCGAGATAACGGCGGGAGCAAGCCGTGACCGCTTCGCTCGGCGCAATCTGCCAGCGGCCGTTCCTTCTGGTGCCGAGGATTGCTGCAAAGCAGGCGTCGGAATCGAAGGCCGGCCAGCACAGCCAGTCGATCGAGCCGTCGCGGCCGACGAGGGCCGCGGTCTCGCAATCTCCGATCAGCGCATAGTCTTCGATCTTCTGTGACAATTCCTTGTAACCCACCTGAAATTGTCGTGGCTGGACTCCAAAGCGCGATCATCGCGCTTTAGGTTATTGTTTGAGCATGATCTTTTCGGAAAACTGCTTCACACTTTTCCGGATCATACGCTAACTGTGCGAGCGCTCCCGCGTTGCTGCTTTCAGTGCGGCGCGATCGATGCTCGACGCGATCTTGTCAAGCGCGACCGGCAGCCGCTGGCGCCAGTTGGGGTGCTCGTCGATCGTGCCGGGGATGTTCGGCTGGTCGACCACGCCCAGGAGATCCTCGAGCGACACCGCCAGAAGGCGGGAGGGCGTCCGGGACAGGAAGGCCAGCACCGAATAGAGATCATTGGCCTGAATGGAATTGAAGCGCAGGATCTCGTCGAGCATGCCGAGGGCGTACCAGCGTGCCTCCTCGTTCTCGCCGGGATCGAGCCCGAGCGAGAGCTTCATCTTGAGATCGCTGAACGAGCGCCAGCCGGCATAGGTACACAGATCATGCGTGTTCAACGTGACGAGCGCGTTGGACCGGTAATGATCGAGATTGCGGAAACGCCCGGCGTCATCTCGCTCGAACATCATCACGAGATAGGACCAGATGCCCCAATCCTGCATGGTCTCGCGAAATCCTTCCGGCACCGTGCCGAGGTCCTCGCCGATCACGATACATTTGTGAGCGGCGCTCTCACGCGCAACTGCCGCCAGCAGCGCCTCGAACGGCATCTGCACATAGGCGCCATTGTCCGGCCTGAAGCCGCGCGGCACGAGGTAGAGCCGTTTCAGCCCGAGCACGTGATCGAGCCTGATCGCGCCGGCATGGCGCATCGAGGCGGCCAGCATGTCAGCGAACGGCACGAACGATTGCGCCTCCAGGCCACCGGCATTGAAGCCGGCGAGGCCCCAATCCTGGCCCACCGTGTTCAGTACATCGGGCGGTGCACCGACCGCGAGATGGCGGGAGATCGCGCCCTGCTCGTTCCAGGCATCGAATCCGTCGGACTGCACGCCGACGGCAACATCGAGGTAGAGCCCGACCTTCATGCCGAGCCGGCCCGCGAGCTCCTTGGCCGCAGCCAACTGCAGATCGGCCGTCCATTGCACGAACTCGACGAACTCGATCTCGTCGTGATCGGGGCCTGCGCGCAGCTCCGTGCATTTCGTCTCGTCCGGCCGCTGCCACTCTGACGGCCATTCCCACCACGGTCGTCCCTTGTAGCGATGGCGCAGCACCTCGAAACAGGCAAAGCGCGACAACAGCGGACCCCGCTCGAGGCGGAAGGCATCGAATGCCTCTCGGCGCCCGAGGCCGGCCTCGGCCTTGAACGCATCGAACGCGGCGCGCAGGCCGCGCCATTTCAGAGGCCCCGCCTCGCGATATCGGACGCGGTCGCCTTCGCGCAGGGATGCCGCGGTCGCGCCCGCCTCCGGCAGCAGGTGGAGCGCAAACTCCGGAATCTTCTCGACGTCGACGTAGAGCGGATTGAGAAACAGCCGGCTGTTCGGCGAATAGGGGCTACAGTCGGACGGCCGGTCGTCGAACAGCACATGCAGCGGGTTGAGGCCGACGCCATCTGCGCCGAGCTCCTTGGCAAGCACAACGAGAGCGGCAAGGTCCGTGAAATCGCCGATACCCCAGTTGCGCGCGGAACGGACGCTGTAGAGCTGCACCGCGAGCAGCCAGCCGCGGTCGAAATCGCCGGTGAAAGCGCGCTCGGGCGCCACGATCAGCGGCGCCTCTTCTACTGCCCCGGACGCATCGACGAGTTTCAGCCGGTGGTAGCCCGACGGCAGGTTGTCGGGCCAGACAATGGCGCGCTCGCGCGCCTCGCCCTGCGCGACTGGCACGGTGCCGTTGGCAATGGACCAACGCAGCGGAAGCTTGGCAGCCTCGCTGAGGTCGGTGCGTGGCTGTCTGCCGGTGCGGACCACGACAGCACCGCTGACGAAGCGGTAGGCGCGCTTCTCCGGCAGAGCCTTGAGGATCGATGTGAGGGCATCGGGCGCGGTGACCCGCAGCTTGCCCAGGGCATCGACGAATTCGGACTGGACGCCCTTGGTTCTGGCTTCAGCTAAAAGATCCATTCGGCACGCAGTTTGCAGGCCACCATGAGACGGCGGCATTCATTTTTATGAGGCGGAGGAATAGGATAGTCGAGACTAACGCGTTGACTGCGGCTATCGTTCCTGGCGGGAACTAATGACACACAAGAGGCTTTCTATATAGGTACCAAGCGTCGGTTCCCGACAAGGGACACGAGACGCTGCTTTGTTGTCAATGGCATCACCGTGAACAAGACAATTCAAACTGTCGAGAGTGTCGCAGCCGGCGGCGCTTTCCTTATTGAAGGCGTCTATCCGCTAGTCGATGGCGGACGCTTCCCCGTCAAGCGCGTCGCGGGCGAGCGCGTCGATGTCTGGGCGGACATCTACCGCGGCGGCCACGACGCGGTCGGCGCCGCGCTGCTCTGGCGCCGCGAGCAGGATCGGGAATGGCAGCGCACGCCGATGCTCCATCACGGCAATGACCGCTGGGTCGCCGCGTTCATCCCGCCCGAGCCGGGCCAATATGTCTACGCCGTCGAGGCCTGGACCGACGAATTCGCGACCTGGCGTCACGGACTGGCGCTCAGGCAGCGATCAGGAGCCGATGTCACGCTCGATGCGATCGAGGGCGCCGCCCTTCTGACCAAGGCCCATGGCGCAGACGATGACGCCGCGGCCATCATCCTGCGACAATGCGAGGATTTCCTGGAAACCGGCGAGGTCACCCCGCTGATGGCGGATGAGCTGAGAGATGCCATGGCCGACAGCCAGTTGCAGCTCGACCTCACCCGCTCGCCCCTCTTCCCGCTGGTCGTCGACCGCGAGGAGGCACGCTTCAGCACCTGGTACCAGATGATGCCGCGCAGCCAGGGCAAGGTGGCGGGCCAGCACGGCACGCTCAGGGATTGCATCGCGCGTGTCCCCGATATCGCCGCGATGGGTTTCGACGTGCTCTATTTCACGCCGATCCACCCGATCGGCCGCACCCGCCGCAAGGGCCGCAACAATTCCCCGGTCGCCGTCACAGGCGATCCGGGCTGCCCCTACGCCATCGGCGCGTCCGAGGGCGGTCACGATGCACTGCATCCGGAGCTCGGCACGATCGAGGATTTCCGAGCGCTGGTTGCGACCTGCCTGGAATACGGCGTCGAGCTCGCGCTCGATTTCGCGGTTCAGTGTTCGCCGGATCATCCCTGGCTGACGCAGCGTCCGGAATGGTTCAAATGGCGGCCGGACGGCTCGATGCGGACGGCTGACTATTCTGACATCGTCGTGCCCGATTTCTCCTGTCTGACCCGAAGCGAATTGTGGAACGCCTTCCGTGACGTCATGCTGTTCTGGATCGACCATGGCGTGACTATCTTTGCGATCGACAATCACGACAGCGCGCCCTTCAGTTTCTGGGAGTGGTTGATTTGCGACGTCCGCCGCCGGCATCCCGAGGTGATCCTGTTCTCCAAGACCTACACCCGGCCGAAACTGATGAAGGGCCTCGCCAAGCTCGGCTTCGCTCAGTCCTTCAGCTATTTTCCGTGGCGAACGCAAAAATGGGAGCTGGAGCAATATTTGGTTGAAATGACCGGCTATCCCGAGCGCGACTTCTATCGCCCCAATTTGTTCGTCAACACACCCGACGTCTTGCCGTATCACCTCCAGAGTGGCGAGCCCTGGATGTTCAAGTCGCGTGTCGCGCTGGCGGCCATGTTGTCGGGCAGTTACGGCATCTATAGCGGCTTCGAGTTGCTCGAACACCAGGCCGTTCCCGGGCTGGATGAATATCTCGACTCAGAAAAATACGAGATCCGGGTTCGCGACTGGGACAAGCCCGGCAACATCAAGCCCTACATCGCCGTGCTCAATCGCATCCGCCGCGACAACGATGCGCTGCAACAGGCGTCGAATTTGCGCTTTCTCGGCATCGACGATGGCGACGTGATCGCCTTCGTCAAGGAGTCGATCGACAGGACGAACACCGTTCTCGTCGCCATCGCGCTGTCGCCCGACGTACGGGAGATCTGGCTCCCGCTTGGCGACGTCATGGCCAGCGTGAACGGGGAACGTCGCCACATCGCGCGCGTTGAGAACCTTCTCACCGGCGAGCAGTCCGTAATCGAATGGGGCGGAATCCGGCTGCGCATCGATCCCGATCGCGATCCGGCGCTCTTGTTCCGCTGCCTGGCGTGAGGATCGCGGCATGAACGTTCTTCCCTCCGTTGACGAGAAGAAGGTCGAAGCTGCCGAGGTCGTGGACGAGCTCTGGTACAAGGACGCGATCGTCTACCAGCTCCACGTCAAGGCGTTTGCCGACAGCAATCATGATGGCATTGGCGACTTCGCCGGGCTGACCGAAAGACTGCCCTATTTGCAGGATCTCGGCGTCACCACGCTGTGGCTATTGCCGTTCTATCCTTCGCCCGGCCGCGACGATGGCTACGACATCGCCGATTACGGCTCGGTCAATCCCGATTTCGGGACGATGAAGGATTTCAAACGCTTCATCCAGGAGGCACAGCGGCGCGGCTTGCGGGTGATCACCGAGCTCGTCGTCAACCACACCTCCGATCAGCACAGATGGTTCAAGCGCGCGCGACGGAGCCCGGCGGGCTCGAGCGCCCGTAACTGGTATGTCTGGAGCGACACCGATCAGAAATATCAGGGTACGCGGATCATCTTCACGGACACGGAGAAGTCGAACTGGACCTGGGATCCGGAGGCCGGCGCGTTCTACTGGCACCGTTTCTTCTCGCACCAGCCTGATCTCAATTTCGATAATCCGCGGGTGGTCAGTGCCATCATCCAGGTGATGAAGCGCTGGCTCGACGCCGGCGTCGACGGATTCCGGTTGGACGCGATCCCCTATCTTTGCGAGCGCGAGGGCACCTCGAACGAGAACCTTCCCGAGACGCATGCCATCATCAAGCGCCTGCGCCAGGAGCTCGACGCCTACTCCAAGGGCAAGCTGCTGCTGGCCGAGGCCAATCAATGGCCGGAGGACGTGCAGGAATATTTCGGCCGCGGCGACGAATGCCATATGGCCTATCATTTCCCGCTGATGCCGCGCATCTACATGGCGATCGCCCAGGAAGACCGCTTTCCGATCACCGACATCCTGCGCCAGACGCCGGACATTCCGCAGAGCTGCCAATGGGCACTGTTCCTGCGCAACCATGACGAACTGACGCTGGAGATGGTCACCGACGTCGAGCGCGACTATCTGTGGTCGACCTATGCCAACGATCCGCGGGCCCGCATCAATCTCGGCATCCGCCGGCGGCTAGCGCCGCTGATGGACAACGACCGGCGCAAGATCGAGCTGATGAACTCGCTGCTGCTGTCGTTCCCGGGCACGCCAATCATCTACTACGGCGACGAGATCGGCATGGGCGATAATATCTATCTCGGCGACCGCAACGGCGTGCGCACGCCGATGCAGTGGAGCCCGGACCGCAATGGCGGCTTCTCGCGCTGCGACCCGGCCCGCCTCTATGCGCCGCTGATCATGGACCCCGTCTATGGCTATGAAGCGGTCAATGTGGAGGCGCAGTCGCGCAGCCTGTCCTCGCTGCTCAGCGCCACCAAGCGCCTGATCTCGGTGCGCAAGTCGACGCTCGCCTTCGGCCGCGGCACCATGACCTTCATACGCCCGGCCAATCGTTCCGTGCTGGCCTATGTCCGGCAATATCGCGACGAGGTCATCCTGTGCGTCGCCAACCTCTCGCGCGCGGCACAGGCGACCGAGCTCGATCTGTCGCCGTGGAAGGACCGGGTCCCGCAGGAGATGCTGGGCCGCACGCGCTTTCCTGCGATCGGCGAGCTGCCCTACATGATCACGCTGGGGCCGTACGGCTACTATTGGTTCCAGCTACGGGAGCGCGACAAGTCCGAGCCGGTGACGCCGCGCGCGGTGCCCGAATTCGAGACGCTGGTGGTGCCGGTCAACTCGACCTGGGTCTCCCTTGCGCGCGAGCGCGGCGTCTTCGAGCGCGACGTGCTGCCGGGATTTTTGTCGCGGACCCGCTGGTATCCGGAGCGCAATCCCAAGCAGATCCGGCCGACCCTGACTTCTGCGGTCCCGTTCTGCGACATTGGCGACAACCGGCCCTGGCTCGCATTCTTCGAGGCGACGCAGCGCGGCGTCACGTCGCGCTATGTGATGCCGATGCAGATCGAATGGGTTCGCTTCGACCGCGAACGCTTCAACCCGAGGGCACTGGCCGCGGTGCGCCAGGGCGCGCGGGAGGGAACGCTGCTCGACGTCGCGACCGACCAGATCTTCATCGGCCTGTTCCTGCGCAATCTCAGCCAGTCCCTGATCGTCGAGGAAAACAATATGCGGCTGGACTTCAGGCCGACCAGCCGCTTCGGCGCGGGCACCATCAAGCAGCCGGAGCAGATCCGTGCCATCGAGCAGGCCAACAGCACCGCGCTGGTCGACAATCAGTATGTCACCAAGATCTATCGCCGGCTCGAAGCCGGCACCAACCCCGAGATCGAGCTCGGCTATTACCTCACCGAGGTCGCTCAGTTCGCCAATACGCCCGCGCTGCTTGGCAGCGCCGAGCTGGTGGAGGATAGCGGGCGGAGCGCCGTCGCCGTCGTGCATGCCTATGTCGCGAACCAGGGTGACGGCTGGGCGGTGACGTCGGGCTATCTCGACCGCTACATCGACGAGCAGCGTCTGCTCGCCGCAAGCGAAGCGCCGCGCGAGAACCAGGACCAGGTGCCCTATCTGCATTATCTCGCCCAGACCGGTCGGCGGCTGGCTGAGCTGCATATCGCGCTCGCCCGGGCCGAGGGCGCCGATCTCGCGCCCGAGCCGGTCACGTCTGCGCACGTCGCCCAATGGACCACGGATCTCCTCAAGCGCGCCGAACGTACCTTTGAAACGCTGGCCCAAAGCCGCAACGGCTTGCGGGAGGCAGATCGCCCGCTGGTCGACCAGCTCCTGGACCGGCGCCCGGCCCTTTCCGACGTGCTCACGAAGCTATTGCCATCCGACATCGGCGGGTTGAACATCCGTCATCATGGCGACTTCCGCCTCGGGCAGATTCTGATCGTGAAGGACGACATCTTCATCATCGACTTCGATGGCAACCTCCATCTGCCGCTGGCGGAGCGGCGGCGCAAGGCACCCGCGGCGCGCGACGTCGCGAGCCTCGTCTGCTCGATCGACCTGGCCGTGATCGCAGCGGTCGACCGCGCGCTCAAGGGCGCGCCGGACGAACAGGGACGGCTCGCGACCGCGCTCGGCGAATGGCGCGAGCGCGCCACGGCGACGTTCCTCACCGCCTATCGCGAGGCCATGACCGACCGGCGCCTGCGGACAAATCATCCACATTCGGCGGATGGCCTGTTAAGATTTTTCCTGCTTGATAGAGCGTTCGATGAGGTGGAGTACGAACTGTCCCACCGGCCGGAGGCGCTCAGTGCGCCGCTGACCGGGCTGCTTCGCATTCTGTCCAATGCGGAGAGCGAAGCACATGCCTAAATTGTCCGCCGAGGCCTATGCGATCATCGAGGGCCGCCACTCCGATCCCTTCCATTATCTCGGGCTCCATCCCGAAGGCGGCAAAAGCGTGGTGCGCGCTTTCCTGCCCGAGGCCTCCAATGTCGAGGCCGTCGGCGAGCATGGCGAGGTGGCGAAACTCGATCGCATTCACGAGTCCGGCCTGTTCGCAGGCGCGCTGCCCAATGGTGCCAAGCGCTACCAGTTGCGCGCGACGTTCGGCGGCAATGTCGTCGAGCTCGAAGATCCCTATCGCTTTCCGCCGATCCTGACCGATTTCGATCTCTATCTGCTCGGCGAAGGCACGCATCAGCGGCTCTATGACAAGCTCGGCGCACATCCGATGACGCTCGACGGGGTCGATGGTGTCGGCTTCGTCGTGCTGGCGCCAAATGCACGGCGGGTCAGCGTGGTCGGCGATTTCAATTTCTGGGACGCGCGACGCCACCCGATGCGCGTGCGCGGTGTCGGTTATTGGGAGCTGTTCATCCCGCACGCAAAGGCCGGCGATCACTACAAGTTCGACATGGTCGGACCGCACGGCCACAATCTGCCGCTGAAGTCCGATCCGCTGGCGTTTGCCGCAGAGCTGCGGCCGAAGACGGCGTCGATCGTGTTCGACGAAGCGCACCTGCCGCGCCCGCGGCCGGCGCCCGACGGCATCAACGCGCTCTCGGCGCCGATGTCGATCTACGAGGTGCATCTCGGCTCCTGGCGACGCAAGGGCGACAACGAATGGCTGACCTATCACGAGCTCGCCGAGCAGCTTCCGGCCTATGCGCGCGACATGGGCTTCACCCATCTCGAATTCCTGCCGGTCAGCGAGCATCCCTTTGACGGTTCCTGGGGCTACCAGCCGACAGGCCTCTATGCGCCGACCAGTCGCTTCGGGCCGCCGGACGATTTCGCCGCGCTGGTCGATGCCTGCCATCGCGAAGGCATCGGAGTGCTGCTCGACTGGGTGCCCGGACACTTCCCCGATGATCCGCACGGGCTCGGCCACTTCGACGGCACCGCGCTCTACGAGCATGCCAATCCCTTACAGGGTCGCCATCTCGACTGGGGCACGCTGATCTACAACTACGGCCGCACCGAAGTGACGAATTTCCTGGTGTCGAACGCGCTGTTCTGGCTGGAGCGCTACGCCATCGACGGACTGCGCGTCGACGCCGTCGCCTCCATGCTCTATCTCGATTATAGCCGCCCTGCGGGCGCGTGGGTTCCGAACCAGTATGGCGGGCGGGAGAACATCGAGGCGATCGCGTTCCTGCGGCGCTTCAATACGGAAGTGTTCGCGCGCTTTCCGCAAGCCACGACCGCCGCGGAGGAATCCACCGCCTGGCCGCAGGTTTCCCGGCCCGTCGAATATGGCGGCCTCGGCTTCGGCTACAAGTGGAACATGGGCTGGATGCACGACACGCTGAACTACATCAGCAAGGATCCGATCCACCGCAAGCACCATCACGGCGAGATCCTGTTCGGCCTGCACTACGCCTTCTCGGAAAACTTCATCCTGCCGCTGTCGCACGACGAGGTCGTGCACGGCAAGCGCTCGATTCTCGGCCGCATGCCGGGCGACGAATGGCAGCGCTTCGCGAACTTGCGCGCCTATTACAGCTTCATGTTCGGCCATCCCGGCAAGAAGCTGCTGTTCATGGGCGGCGAGTTTGCGCAGGGGAAGGAATGGAATCACGACCAGTCGCTCGACTGGCATCTGCTCGAATACAAGAACCATTCCGGCATCCAGTCGCTGGTTCGCGACCTCAATCGGCTTTATCGCGCCGTGCCTGCGCTGCATCAGATGGATTGCGATCAGGCCGGCTTCGAGTGGCTGATCACCGATGATGCCAACCGCAATGTGTTCGCCTGGCTGCGCAAGGGGTTCGACGCCCGTGCGCGCTGTCTCGTGATCGTGAATTTCTCGCCGAACGTCTATCGCAATTATCGCGTCCGGGTGCCGCTCGCCGGCAAATGGCACGAGGTCTTCAATTCCGACTCCGCTCACTATGGCGGCAGCAACGTCGGGAACGTCGGAGAGGTGCTGGCGGTTGACGCCAAGACGCCGGAGCTGCGCCTGACCATTCCGCCGCTAGCCGCGATCTTCCTCGTTCCGGAAAGCTGACGCATGCGACTGACCGCCGGAACGCCCGCACGCCTCGGTGCAAGCTGGGACGGACGCGGCACCAACTTCGCGCTGTTCTCCGCCAACGCGCAGAAGGTCGAGCTGTGCCTGTTCGACAGCCAGGGACGGCGCGAGCTCGAGCGCATCGAATTGCCCGAGCGCACCGAGGACGTCTGGCACGGCTATCTCAACGACGTCTCGCCAGGCCAGCTTTACGGCTACCGCGTGCATGGCCCCTACGAGCCCGAGCACGGCCACCGTTTCAATCCCAACAAGCTGCTGCTCGACCCCTACGCCAAGCGGCTCGCCGGACGCCTGGTGTGGAGCGATGCGCATTTCGCCTATCGCACCGGCAGCCCGCGCGAGGATTTGTCCTTCGACCGGCGCGACAATGCGCGCGGCATGATCAAGGCCGTGGTCGTCGACGAGACCTTCAACTGGGGCCGGCGCGAAATCCGCCCGAACATCCCCTGGGACGAGACGATCATCTACGAGGCCCACGTCAAGGGGCTGACGCAAAGGCGCGATGACGTGCCGCCGAACCTGCGCGGCACGTTTGGCGGACTGTCCTCACCGGCCATGATCGAGCACCTGAAACGATTGGGTGTCACCACCGTCGAATTGCTGCCGATCCACGGCTTCATCGACGACCGCGTGCTGGTGGAGAAGAAGCTCGCCAACTACTGGGGCTACAACACACTTGCCTTCTTCGCGCCCGAGCCGCGCTACGCGCAGGACAATCCGCTGGATTCCTTCCGCACCACCGTAGCGCGCCTGCACGACGCCGGGATCGAGGTGATGCTCGACGTCGTCTATAACCACACTGCCGAAGGCAACCATCTCGGCCCGACGCTTTCCTTCCGCGGCATCGACAACGCCTCCTATTACTGGCTGAACCGCGAGAACCCGCGCTACTACGACGATTTCACCGGCTGCGGCTCATCAGTCAACCTCACCCATCCGCGCGTGCTCCAGATGGTGACGGATTCGCTGCGCTATTGGGTCGAGGTCTGCCATGTCGACGGCTTCCGTTTCGATCTCGCCACCACGCTCGCACGCGGACCGAACGGGTTTGACCGCGGCAGCTCGTTTCTGACCGCGGTCCGCCAGGATCCGGTGCTCCAGGGCGTAAAGCTCGTCGCCGAGCCCTGGGACCTCGGCCTCGGCGGCTATCAGGTCGGCGCGTTTCCCTCGCAATGGTCGGAGTGGAACGACCGCTACCGCAGCGCCATGCGTCGCTACTGGAGCGGCGAAGGCAGCCTGATCGGCGACATCTCGAGCCGCATGACGGCATCATCCGACCTGTTCCACCATGACGGCCGCAAGCTGCGCGCCAGCATCAACCACATCACGGTGCACGACGGCTTCACCCTCGCCGACCTCTTCAGCTACAACCAGAAGCACAACGAAGCCAATGGCGAGGACAATCGCGACGGCTCCAACGACAACCACAGCAACAATTGCGGTGTCGAGGGCCCGACCGACGATCCGCAAATCCTGTCGCTGCGCCGCCAGCTCCGCAAGAACGTGCTCGCCTGCCTGATGCTTGCACAGGGCACGCCGCTGCTGCTTGCCGGCGACGAGGTCGGCAACACCCAATCTGGCAACAACAATGCCTATTGCCAGGACAATGAGGTGGGCTGGGTGCTCTGGGACAATCTCGGCAAGGACGGTGAGGACATGGTTGAGTTCGTCAACCAGCTCGCCGAGATCCGCCGTCGCTTCTCGCAGCTCCGCAGCCAGCGCTGGCTCGACGGCCGCCGCGCCGACGGCTCCTATGGCGTCTTGTGGCTGACGCCGGCAGCCGAGGAGATGAAGGAGGGCGACTGGAATTTCCCAGAAGGGAGATTTCTCGCCTACGTGCTCGGCCCGCTGGAACCCAGCGTGCCCGCGATCTTTATTGTCCTGAACGCCGCACCGGAAGAGATCGGATTCAAATTGCCCAAGATGGCCGACTACAAGAGCTGGCAGCAGATCCTGAATACGACCGATGCCAAGTTGAACACTGTCGATTTCCTGCCCGGCACCGACAGCAAGGCGCCGCCGCGCTCGGTGCTCGCCTTTGCAGGCGCGCTATGAGGCCATCCTTCGGCGCCAAGGCGAGCAAGGAGGGCGTATCGTTCCGGCTCTGGGCGCCCGGTGCAAGGCACGTCGACCTCGTGCTCGACAAGCGCCATGCGATGCGGCGCGGCGAGGACGGCTGGTACGTGGCCGACATTCCCGGGCTGACGGCGGGAACCCGTTATCGGTTCAGAATCGACGACGAACTCGACGTACCGGACCCGGCTTCCGCCTTCCAGCCGGAGGATGTGTTCGGGCCGAGCGAAGTGATCGACCACGACAGTTTCGAGTGGCGCGCCAGAGATTGGCGCGGCCGTCCGTGGCATGAGACGGTGCTGCTGGAATCCCATGTCGGCACCTTCACGCCGCAAGGAAACTATCGCGCCATGATCGGCAAGCTTGATCACCTCGTCGCGACGGGGATCACCGCGCTGGAGTTGATGCCGCTGGCGGACTTCGCCGGCAAGCGCGGCTGGGGCTATGACGGCGTGCTGTGGTATGCGCCCGACAGCGCCTATGGCCGGCCCGAAGACTTGAAGACGCTGATCGACGAAGCGCACCTGCGCGGTCTGATGGTCTTTCTCGACGTCGTCTACAACCACTTCGGCCCCGAGGGAAACTATCTTGGCCGTTATGCGCCGAACTTCTTCACCGATGCGCATACGCCGTGGGGCAGCGCTATCGATTATCGTGTGCCGCAGGTCCGCGCCTTCGCGGTCGAGAACGCGCTTTGCTGGCTCAGCGACTACCGCTTCGATGGCCTGAGGCTGGACGCCGCCAATCACATCATGGCGATCCCGGGCGAGCAGTCGGTGCTGCACGATCTCAGCATTGCAGCGGGCCAGCTTGCGGCGGCGACCGGGCGGCACATTCATCTCGTGCTGGAGAATGGCGACAATCGCGCGAGCTTGCTCGATCCCACCGAGGAGCCGCCAAATGGAAAATATCGCGGCCAGTGGAACGACGACTATCATCACGTCTGGCACGTGATGCTGACGCGCGAATCCTCTGGCTATTATGGCGATTATCAGCGCTCGCCGCGCGGCGACCTCGCCCGCGCGCTGGCGTCGGGCTTCGTCTATCAGGGCGAGGTCTCAGCGTTCTGGGGCAACAAGCCGCGGGGCGAGCCGAGCCGCCAGCTTCCCCCGGACACTTTCGTCAATTTCCTGCAGAACCACGATCAGATCGGCAACCGGCCATTTGGCGATCGGCTGGAGAGCATCGCGAACCCCCGAGCGATCGAGGCGGCCCTCGCCGTTACCCTGCTCGCGCCAATGGTGCCGATGCTGTTCATGGGCGAGGAGTGGGGATCGACGAAGCCGTTCCCGTTCTTCTGCGATTTCCACGGCGATCTCGCCGATGCCGTTCGCAACGGACGGCGCCAGGAATATGCCTGGGCTTACGAGAAATATGGCGACGAAGTGCCCGATCCGCTCGATCCGGCGACGCCGCAATCCGCCGTGCTCGACTGGGACTCGCGTATCCCGGAGCACGACGCGCGGCTGTCGCTGGTGCGCGAGCTCCTGCGCATTCGCCGCACCGAAATCATGCCACGGCTTTCCGGCGCGGCCTTTGGCGACGCCAAAGTTGAGGAGAGCGGCCTCTTGACCGCGCATTGGCGCTTGGGGGACGGCGCGACTCTGCGCCTGACCGCCAATCTGTCGGATCGCGATGTCACCTCACCAAACATGACTGGCACGCCAATATGGGGTGACGATGCCGGTGATCGACTTCCGCCCTGGTTCGTGGTCTGGCGCCTTGTGAGGTGAACATGCCTCGTGCCGTTCCGCTCGCCACCTATCGCCTGCAATTCACGGCCGAATTCAACTTCGACGACGCCGCCCGGGTCGTACCCTATCTCAAGGCTCTCGGCATCACGCATGTCTACGCCTCGCCGCTGATGAAGGCGCGCAAGGGCTCGACCCACGGCTACGACATCGTCGACCACAGCCAGTTCAATCCCGAGCTCGGCGGAGAGGCCGGCTTTACCCGTTTCAGCGACACCCTAAAGCAGCATGACCTTGACCTGATCATCGACTTCGTCCCGAATCATGTCGGCGTCCACTTCGCGGATAACCCGTACTGGCTCGACGTGCTGGAATGGGGACAGGCGTCGCCGCACGCGGCCTCCTTCGACATCGACTGGGACCAGTTGCCTTATCGCGCCCGCGGCGGCGTGCTGCTGCCGATCCTCGGCTCGGCCTATGGCGAGGCGCTGGAGCGTGGCGAGATCGAGCTGCGCTTTGATGCAGGCGAAGGCAGCTTTTCGGCGTGGTACTTCGAGCATCGCCTGCCGATCGCGCCGGAGCGCTATGGCGAAGTCCTGCGGATGATCGTGAAGGAGGCGGATGCCGCAGGCAGCGAGGCTGGAAAGCGTCTGCTTGAGCTCGCCGAACGCTACAAGGGACTGCGCCATCCAAACCGCGATGAGGCACCGGCCTTCAGGCTCGAACTGAGGGCGATCACCGGTGCGCCCGAAATCATGGAGCGAGGCCTTGCCGCCTATCGTTCGGCCAAGGACCGCCCGACACAAACGCTTGCCTTGCATCATCTGCTCGAACGCCAGCACTACAAGCTCGGCCATTGGCGGCTCGCCTCCAGCGATATCAACTATCGCCGTTTCTTCGACGTCAACGGTCTCGCCGGGCTGCGGGTCGAGGACGCGAGCACATTTGCTGCCACGCACCGGCTGGTCAAGCAGCTGGTCGCGGACGGCAGGCTGCAGGGTATCCGGCTCGATCATATCGACGGCTTGCGCGATCCCGCACAATATTGCCAGCGGCTCCGCCGGATCGTCCGCGACGCGCAAGGCCCCGCAAAGCCGTTCTACACCGTGATCGAAAAGATCCTGTGCGAGCACGAACGGCTGCCGCGCTTCGCCGGCGTTCACGGCACGACCGGCTATGAATGGATGAACGTCATCACCCAGGTACTGGTCGATGCCAAGGGGCTCGACGCGCTCGACGAAACCTGGCGCCAGATCAGCAACCGCTCGCCGCGGCTTGCACCTTATCTGATGGAAGCCAAGCGACGCGTGCTGGATACGCTTCTCACGAGCGAATTCACCGTGCTGACGCGCCTGCTCGCCCGCATCGCCAACGGGCACTACTCGACGCGCGACTTTTCCGCCGACAGCCTGCGGCAGGCGCTCGAGCTCTACGTGCTGCATTTCCCGGTCTACCGCACCTACATCACGACGAGCGGATCGACGGCGCACGACCGCAGGCTGATCGAAGAGGCCATCGGGCGCGCTCGCGCGGAATGGTTTGCGGCTGACGACGGCATTTTCGACTTCCTGCGCGATGCCCTGACCATGGATCTGCTCAAGCCAGATCGGCCGCCGCACAGTACCCCGCGCGTGCGACGCTTTGCGCTGAAGGTGCAGCAATTCACCGGGCCGATGCTGGCGAAGTCGCTGGAGGATACGACCTTCTATCGCTATCACCGCCTGCTCGCGCTGAACGAAGTCGGCGGCGATCCCGCCGCAAAGGCTCTCGCATTACCCGCCCTCCATGAGACCATGAAGGCACGCGCCAGGGATTGGCCGCATGGCATGACGGCCACGGCCACGCATGACACCAAGCGCGGCGAGGATGCGCGGGCCCGGCTCGCCGCGCTCAGCGAAATCCCGGGTGAATGGACCAGCGCGGTAGCACGCTGGAAGGTGCTGAACGTGCCTCACATAACAACGCATGGCGAGATGCGCGCGCCGTCGGCGACGTTCGAATACATGCTCTACCAGACGCTGCTCGGCGCATGGATGTCCGGGCCGCCTGACGCGGGCTTCATCGACCGCATCCAGGCCTACGCGCTCAAAGCGGCCCGCGAAGGCAAGGAGGAGACGAGCTGGCTCAATCCGAACGAGGCCTATGAGGGAGGCGTACAGAACTTCATTGCGAGGATTCTCGATCCCACCGTTTCCGCCGAATTCCTGGAGGCGCTTCAAACGCTGGGGCGACGCCTCGCCCTGCTCGGTGCACTGAATTCGCTGAGCCAGCTCACGCTGAAGGTAACGCTCCCTGGCGTGCCGGATTTTTATCAAGGCACCGAATTCTGGGATCTGTCGCTGGTCGATCCGGACAATCGCCGTCCGGTTGATTTTGTCCAGCGACAAGTTGCGCTCGACGCGCTGGACCGCCCCGACTGGAACGGTCTTGCCCGGAACTGGTCGGACGGTCGACTGAAGCTCGCCTGGACGCGGCAACTCCTGAAGCTGCGCTCCGAGCTTGCCGACGTCTTTACCCGTGGCGACTACCAGCCTCTGGTGGTGAGCGGACCGCACGCCGACCATGTCATCGCTTTCGCGCGGCGCCACGGACGCGACGCAGCGATCGTCCTGGTCGGGCGAGCCTTTGCACCGTTCACGCAAGGTGGCCGCGAATGGCCGTCATTCGAAGCGCTCGATGCGATTATTGACGCGAAGGGCTATGCGATCGCCGGTCACGAGGGTCATGATCTGCGGCTCTCACAGGCCTTTGGCTCGTTTCCGGCAACCGTCCTGAAGGCTCGCATTGCGCGTGCCGCAAGAGCCGCGCGGCAACCCGCGCCCGCCTGACGCCAAGACTCTACTTGCCATCGCCCTTTGCCAGCAACAATTGCCCACGCTTGCGGATCGTGGCTTGCGCCAGTTCGGCGAAGCGCTGCAACAGCCAGGGCAGCATCACCTCGACCCGCACCTGATCCTCTCCGACATCGACCAAACCGGTCGCGACCTGCCCGAGCGCGCGGATGCGAAAATTCATGCGGTCGCCCTCCCAGCGCTCCTCCTCGACCTGCATCACCGGAATGCTCGCTGCGGCGCGGCCAAGCCCGGATTTCAAACGACGCGCGGCCTCCTCGCGACCGAGACGGTGCGGGATCGAAACGACGAGCGGTGCTGACATGACATTGTCCTCTGCCGACTGATGTAAATCAGGCCGCGTTCGAACACAAAGGTTCCCCTGCTTGACGCCTTCTTATCATGATCCGAGCGAGGAACTTTCGCTACGACGGCAAGTTGCCCCGACGAAAATTGGTCAAGACAACGACCCTTCTTTGCGAGGGCTGGAGGAGATTTGCATGTCCATCGGTACAATCATTCTGATCATTTTGGTCATCGCGCTGCTCGGCGGCTTCAGTGGCATCGGCGGCGGTCCGTTCTACGGCACCGGCTACTACGGTGGCGGCGGACTGGGGCTGATCATCGTCATTCTGCTGATCTTGCTGCTGATGGGACGGATCTAGCTTTGATCGCCGACATCGTAGGGTGGGCAAAGGCGCGAAGCGCCGTGCCCACTTATTCTGTGTCAATCCGGGCAAGCGATGGTGGGCACGCTTCGCTTTGCCCACCCTACCGATTCCACCTCTTCGGTGAATCCGCCACTACTTCACCTTCCCCGCCAGCTTCTTGATCGCCGCCTTGATCGATGCGGCCGCATCGTCATAGCCCTCCCACGCCTTTGATCGCGCCAGAAGTCCTGGCACAGTGCGCAGCGTGTAGCGCCTCGGATCGAGGTCACCCTTCACCTGCGCCCAGGTCAGCGGCATGGAGACGGTGGCGCCGTCGCGGGCGCGCGGCGACAACGGTGCCACGGCCGTCGAAAGACGGTCGTTGCGCAGGTAGTCGAGGAAGATCTTTCCGTTGCGCAGCTTTTTCGACATGTTGAGCAGATATCGCTGCGGATCATCGTCAGCCATCCACCGACATACGCCTTGGGCAAAGGCTTTCGCCTCCTTCCAATCGACCCTGTCCCGCGCACCGTAAAGCAGCGGCACGACGACGTGCATTCCCTTGCCGCCGGTGGTCTTGCAGAAGCTCTCCAGTCCGACGTCGGACAGACGCTGTCGCATCTCCCTGGCCGCCTCGATCACGTTGGGGAAAGCCACGTCCGGCGCGGGATCGAGATCGAACACCAACCGGCCTGGCGTATCATAGGCGTAAGGCGCGCAATTCCAGGGATGCAGCTCGACGCCGCCGATCTGCGCCACCGCCGCCAGCCCCTCGATCCGATCGACCTGCAAATATGGCTTGCGATCGCCGGAGACCTTTGCGAGCTCCAGCAGGTTCGACGTGCCCTGCATGGCGTGACGCTGGAAAAAGCACTCGCCCTTGATGCCGTCGGGCGCTCGAATGAGCGAGCACGGCCTTCCCTTCAGATGCGCGATCATCCATTCGCCGACCGCCTCGAAGTAGTGCGCGAGATCGAGCTTGGTGACGGGATCGCCATCCCCACCGTCTGGCCACAGCTCCTTGTCGGGCTTCGAGATGACGACGCCCATCACTTCCGCGGTACCGGGCTGCTTTGATCTTGTCTTTGACGCAGCCTTCGCCTTGCCCTTCCGCGGCGACGGCTCGGCAAGCTCGGTCTTCACCGGCGCCTCGGCCTCGACCTCCTCGGCGGGCTTATCCTGCCGCAGGCCCTTGAACGCGGCCTGGCGGATATTGCCGTCGGCGGTGAAGCCTGCGAACTCGATCTCGGCCACGAGCTCGGGCTTCAGCCAATGCACGTCGCGGGTCTTCTTCGGCGCGTTCTTGCCGCCGAACGGGCTCTCCCTGGCCTCCGCCGCCTTCAACAGCGGCATGATGCGCTTGACCTTGTCAGCACCAAAGCCGGTGCCGACGATGCCTACAAAGGCGAGATCATTGCCGCGGTGCACGCCCGCCATCAAAGAGCGGAATTTACCATTCGTGGTCTTGTAGCCGCCGATCACGATCTCATGGCCGGCGCGGCATTTCGCCTTGGTCCAGCTTTCGGTGCGCCCTGAACGATAGGGCGCGTCGAGCTTCTTCGAGACCACGCCTTCGAGCTGGAGCTTGCAGGCAGATTGCAGCACGGCATCGCCACCGCTCTCAAAATGCTCGACATAGCGGATCTGGCTCGACTTCCTCTTGCGCGCGTCCAGCAACTTCTTAAGCCGCGTCTTGCGTTCGCCGAGCGGCAGCCGGCGCAGGTCAAGGCCTTCGGCAAACAGGAGATCGAAGGCGAAGAAGATGAGGTCATCGGTCTCGCCGTCCGCAAGCGCCGCCTGCAGCGCGGAGAAGCTCGGCGCTCCGTTGTGGTCGAGCGCGACGATCTCACCATCGATCAGCACGTCCGGCAGCGCGCTGCCTTCCTTAGCGATCGATGCGAATTTTCCGGTCCAGTCGAGGCCTTTGCGGGTCTTGAGGGTTGCTTCGCCATCCTCGACACGAAGCTGCACGCGGTAGCCGTCGAACTTGATCTCGTGGCACCAGCCCTCGCCCGGGTGCGGACGCTCCACCGCCGTGCAGAGCTGTGGCGCGACGAAGTCCGGCATCTCCGACACTTTCTTCGCGGTCGTTGCTGTCGTCGCCTTGCCCTTCTTCAAGGCCGCGCGCGGCGCAGGCTTGATGGTGCGCGTCTCCTGATCGACGCGATTGGACTGCCAGACCGCATCGGCCTTGCCTTTGGTTCCCTTCGCCAGCATGAACGGCTTTGGCGCGCGCCCCTTGCCCTCGGCGATTTGATCCATCGCCCGGCCGGAAGCGACCGATTTGTCCGCGTCCAGGATGTCGTTGCCCTCGCCTTCGCGAGCATAGTCGTCGCGATGCTTGATCAGCAGCCAGTTGGTGCGCTTTTCGCCGTCGCGATTGCGCATGCGCACGAGCACCCAGCTTCCATGCAGCTTGTCGCCATGCAACGTGAACTTGAGGTCGCCCTTCTTGAAGCCGCGCTCGGGATCTTCAGACTCCCAATATCCGCGGTCCCACAGCATCACCGTGCCGCCGCCATACTGGCCTTCCGGAATGGTGCCTTCGAAATCGCCGTAATCGAGCGGATGGTCCTCGACCTCGACCGCGAGCCGCTTGTCATGCGGGTCGAGCGAAGGCCCCTTCGTCACCGCCCAGGACTTGAAGACGCCATCGAACTCCAGCCGGAGATCGTAGTGCAGCCTTGTCGCGTCGTGCTTCTGGATCACGAAACGCCGCTGTTTCGAGGGCGTCACCGCCGTCTCGCCGGACGGCTCCGGAGTGATCTCGAAATCCCGCTTTTTCCGATAGGTGGAGAGGTTTCTCAGCACGACCGGTCCCGCATTTTTTCAAGTGCATTCGAGCCTATCACGGCCAAAGTCCCACCCGGAACCAAAACCCATAAGGTGGGTTGGAGTTCCGAAAACGCATTGAAAACATTGGAGATTGGAATGGCTCCCCGCGCCTATTGGAAAGGAACATTGAAGCTGTCGCTGGTGACTTGCCCGGTCGTCCTTTATCCCGCTGCGACCGCTGCGGCGAAAACACGGTTTCACATGATCAACCGGGAGACCGGCAACCGTCTGAAGCAGCAAATGGTCGATGCCGAGACCGGCGACGTCGTCGAGAGCGATCAGAAGGGACGCGGATACGAGCTACGTAAAGGCAAATATGTCGAGATCGAGCCGGAGGAATTGGAAGCGGTTCAGATCGAAAGCAATCATACGATCGACATCGAAAGCTTCGTGCCGCGCGAGGAGATCGACAAGCGTTACCTCAACCACCCCTACTATGTCGCTCCTGACGGCAAGGCTGCGGTCGATGCCTTTGCTGTGATCCGTGATGCCATGAAGGACGAGGAGCGTGTGGCGCTCGCCAGGATCGTGCTGACGAACCGCGAACATGTCATGGCCATCGAACCGCTCGGCAAGGGTTTGCTCGGCACCACGCTGCGCTACCCCTACGAGCTGCGCGACGAGGACCAGTTCTTCGACGACATCAAGAGCGCGAAGATCACCAAGGACATGGTCGAGCTCGCCGGCCATATCCTGCACACTAAGGCGGCGCATTTCGATCCCAGCAAGTTCAAGGACGAGTACGAGGACGCGCTGAAGGCGCTGGTGAAACGAAAAGCCAGCGGCAAGAAGATCGAGCTGCCTGAGCCGGAAGAACGGCCAAGCAACGTCATCAATCTGATGGACGCGCTGAAGCAAAGCTTGAAGGGAAGAGGCAGGGGACGGGCGTCAGCGCGGTCCCATCCGCGGCGGAGCACGAGCCAGCGTCGCAGCACGCGCAAGACGCATCGTTCGACGGCAAGGCATCGCAAGGCGGGTTGATAGCCTGCGCGCGTGCATCGCCCTACCCCCTCATGGTGAGGAGGCGCGAAGCGCAGTCTCGAACCATGAAGGCCCCGCTGCAGAATACGGGCCCTCATCCTTCGAGACGCGCGTTCCGCGCTCCTCAGGATGAGGAGATAGTCTGATGCCCGGGCAGCTGACTCAATCCCCCGCCTTCAACCGGTACCCGATCCCCGTCTCGGTCAGCACATATTGCGGCCGCTCGGGATCGGCCTCAATCTTCTGGCGAAGCTGGCGGACATAGACGCGCAAGTATTGCGCATCGGTCAGCTCGTCCCATAGCTCTTTCAGCAGGAACCGGTGCGTCAGCACCTTGCCGGCGTGCTGCACGAGCACGCGCAGCAGATCATATTCCTTCGGCGACAGCTTCACTTCGCGCTCACCGACCTTGACGATGCGGCGAACGAGATCGACGGAGAGATCGCCGGCGCGAAACACCGGGCGCTCGCCCTGGACCTGGAGCTGGTGCCGAAGCGCGGCACGCAGCCGCGCCAAGAGCTCGTCCATGCCGAACGGTTTTGTCAGATAGTCGTCGGCCCCGAGATCGAGCGCCTGCACCTTGCCGGCCTCGTCGCCGCGGCTCGACAGCACCACGATCGGCACGCTCTCGTTGCGCGCGCGGATAGTACGGAGCAGTTCGTGGCCCTGGATATCGGGCAGGCCGAGATCGAGGATGATCAGCGCCGGCTCCTCGGTGAGCTTTTCCAGCGCGGTCTTGCCGTTCGACGCTTCCAGGACGTCATAGCCCTGCGTGGTCAGCCCCATCCGCAGCAATTTACGGATGGGCGGCTCGTCGTCGATGATCAGAACCTTGATCGATGGTGCGCTCATGCAGCGGTGTCCAATGCGTTGGTCTGCGCGGGGATCGGCAGGCGAATGGTCAGCATCGCTCCGCTGCGATCCCCGCGGTTCGTCGCCGTGATCGTGCCGCGCATCGCCTCGACGAAGCCGCGGGAGATCGCAAGACCGAGCCCCGTGCCGGGCCGGACATGATCGCCCTTCTGCACGCGATAGAACTTGTCGAACACGCTCTCGAGCTCGCCCGGCGGGATGCCCTCGCCTTCGTCGGCGACCTCCAGCACGACACGATCCTTGTCACGCTGGCTGCGGATCGCGATGGTGGTATCCGGCGGCGAATATTTTGCCGCGTTGTCGAGCAGGTTGAACAGCACCTGCTCGAACAGCACGGCATCGAGCTCGAGCATCGGCAGATCGGCGGCGAGCCGGAGATCGACCTTGTGGCGCGTCAGGATCTTGCTCGCCCGCCTCAGCGCACTGCCGACGATTTCGCCGACGTCGTGCAGCGCCGTGTTCGGCACGATCGCGCCGGATTCGAGCTTGGTCATGTCGAGCAGATTGGCGATGAAGCGATTGAGCCGCTCGGATTCGTCGATCACGGTTGCCAGCAGGTCGCGCTTCTCGGTATCGGACAGGGCGCCGGCGAGGTCACGCATGGTCGAGGCCGCCCCAAGCACGGAGGCGAGCGGCGTTTTCAGGTCGTGCGAGATCGAGGTGAGCAGCGCCGAGCGCAGCCGCTCGGATTCGACCGTGCGCTTGACGCGATCCATATCCTCGACCAGCAGCACGCGCTCGATCGCGAGCGCGCCCTGGTCGACCAGCGCGTCGAGCAGGCGGCGCTGATCGGGCGTGAGCAGCGGGCCGGTGCGGTCATTGTCGATGCCGATCACACCGATCGGGCCGCGCCCGGTGCGCATCGGCAGGAACAGGCGCTTTGCGCCGGGCAGCGTGTCGGAGCCGCGGCCGGCGGGCCGGTCGTTGCTCCAGGCCCAATTGGCCGCAGCAAGGTCAGCCTGGTCGAGCTCATCCTCCGGCGGATAGCCGGACTTGACCGTCAACAGCCCCTCCTCCGGCAACAACAGTACCACGCGCACCTTCAGCATCAGCGCGATCTGGTAGGCCGTCGCCCACAAGACATCGTCGAGCGTCGCGGTGCCCGCCAGCTTGCGGCTGAAGGCATGGAGTTGCTCGGTCATCCTGATGCGCCCGATCGCGGTATCGGCCTGGGTGCGCACGCGAGCCGCGACATTGGACACCAGCATCGCAACCACCATGAACAGGACGAAAGCAGCGACGTTTGTCGGATCGGTGATCGTGAAGGCATAGATCGGCGGCAGAAAGAAGAAGTTGTACGAGAGCGACGCCGCGACGGTGGCGAGCAGTGACGGCCAGAGACCGTAACGCACCGCGACCGCAACCACCGCCGTCAGCAGCACGAGATCGACATTCTCGATGCCAAAATACGGCTGGATCAGCTCGGCCGCGCCAAGTCCAAGCAGAGCGATCCCGAGCGCCTTGAGATAGGGGCGCGGATCGAACGGCTCCGTGCGGGCCGCCGTCTGCACCGCTGTTTTCGGCGCCGCCTCACCTTGTAATTCGTCGCCGGAAATGACGTGCACGGTGATGTTGCCGGAGCGCCGCACGAGGTCGTGCACCACCGAGCCACGCGTCATCTCGAACCAGCGCGATCGCGTCGACTTGCCGATCACGATCTGCGTGACGTTGTTGCCTTGAGCAAAGTTGATGACGTCGTCGGCGATGCGACGGCCGACGCCGGGGATGGTCAGAGCCTCGCCACCGAGCGATTCGGCGAGCCGCAGCGTATCGGCGAGCCGGTCGCGCTCCGCGTCCGAGAGCTGAAGCGATCGCCGCGTCTCGATCGAGATCGCCGTGAATGGCGCGTGCAGCCGGTCGGCCAGCCGCTTGGTGTAGCGCACGAGGCCCGCCGCGCGCGGGTCCTCGCTGACGCATACCAGGATACGCTCGCCCGCGGCCCAGGGACCGGCGATGGCGTTGGCCTGCATATGAGTGAGGAGCTGCTCGTCGACGCGCTCGGCCGTGCGCCGCAGTGCCAGCTCACGCAGCGCCGTGAGATTGCCCGGCGAGAAATAATGCTCCAGCGCCCGCTCGGCCTGCTTGGGCACATAGACCTTGCCCTCCTTCAGCCGCTGGATCAGATCATCGGGCGTGAGGTCGATCAGCTCGATCGCGTCGGCACGATCGAACACCGAATCCGGCACTGTTTCGCGCACTCGCACATGGGTGATCTGCGCGACGACGTCATTCAGGCTTTCGATATGCTGGATGTTGACGGCGGTGTAGACGTCGATGCCGTTCGAGAGTAGCTCTTCGACGTCGAGATAGCGCTTGGGATGTCGGCTTCCATGCACGTTGGTGTGGGCGAGTTCGTCGACGAGGGCGATTTGCGGCCGGCGCGCGATCACCGCGTCGAGGTCCATCTCCTCCAAAACCTGCCCACGATAGTCGAATTTCTTGCGCGGGATGACTTCAAGCCCGCGAAGCAGCGCTTCGGTCTCCGCGCGGCCATGGGTCTCGACGAAACCGACGACGACGTCGATGCCCGCCTTGCGCTTGGCGTGCGCGCTTTGCAGCATCTCATAGGTCTTGCCGACGCCGGGCGCGGCGCCGACGAAGATCTTGAGCTTGCCGCTCGCGCTCTCCTCCCGGCGCGCCGCTTGCAGCAGCGCCTCGGGCGAAGGACGTTGTTCGGGATCGCGGCGCTCTCGGACCATCAGCGCATTATAGTCACCCGGCCAGGGGGAGCCTAGGCCGCTACTTGGCGGCTTGATCGAGCGCTAGGTTCAACGCCAGCACGTTGACCCGGGGCTCGCCGATCAGGCCCAACAGGCGGCCTTCGGTATTGGCGGCCACGATCTGCCTGAGCTGTTCCTCCGGCATACTGCGCGCCTTGGCGACCCGCGGCACCTGGAATTGGGCGGCTTCGGGCGAGATGTGCGGGTCGAGACCGCTGGCGGACGTCGTGACGAGGTCGATCGGCACCGGCTGGCCCGGATTCTGGGCCTTCAGCTTGTCCACATCTTCCTTGAGCCGATCGGCCAGCGCCTTGCTGGTCGGACCGAGGTTGGAGCCGCCGGAATTGGCAGCGTTGTAGGGCGCTGACACCGTCTTGGTCGAATCATTCGGGTCCGGCGCGAGCGTCGCCGACAGGCGACCATGGAAATATCTGTCCTCCTTGAACTCCTGCCCGATCAGGGCGGAGCCGATGACCTTGCCGTCCTTCTCGACCAGACTGCCCTGTGCCTGCGTCGGGAAGAGCACGCCGGCAATTCCGGTCATCGCGAGCGGATAGGCCAGTCCCGTGATGACGGTCAGCGCGACCAGCAGGACGATGGCGGGGCGGATTTCTCTGAGCATGATGTCTCTCCTATTCTCGGTCATTGCGAGCGAAGCGAAGCGAAGCAATCCAGAAATGTCTCCGGTGGTGACGGCCTATCGCGTCGCCGCTCCGCTCCTCGCAATGACGATCTCAAGCAAGGTGCAGGGCGGTGACCACGAGATCGATCGCCTTGATGCCGATAAAGGGAATGATGATGCCTCCCAGGCCGTAGACCATCAGGTTACGGCGCAGGAGCGCACCGGCGCCGACTGCGCGATAGGCGACGCCCTTCAGCGCCAATGGAATCAGCGCGATGATGATCAGTGCGTTGAAGATGATCGCCGACAGGATGGCGCTTTGCGGGCTCGACAGGTTCATCACGTTGAGCACGTTGAGCTGCGGGTAGAACGCCAGGAACATCGCGGGGATGATCGCAAAATATTTCGCGACGTCGTTGGCGATCGAGAAGGTCGTCAGCGCACCGCGCGTCATCAAAAGCTGCTTGCCGATCTCGACTACCTCGATCAGCTTGGTCGGGTTGGAATCGAGGTCGACCATGTTGCCGGCCTCGCGTGCAGCCTGCGTGCCCGTGTTCATGGCGACGCCGACATCTGCCTGCGCTAGCGCCGGCGCATCGTTGGTGCCGTCGCCGCACATCGCAACCAGCTTGCCCTTGGCTTGCTCGTCGCGGATCAGCTTGAGCTTGTCCTCGGGTGTCGCCTGCGCAAGGAAGTCATCGACGCCGGCTTCCGCGGCGATCGCGGCTGCGGTCATCGGATTATCGCCAGTGATCATGATGGTGCGGATGCCCATGCGGCGAAGTTCCGCAAAGCGCTCGCGGATGCCCCCCTTGACGATGTCCTTGAGCTGGACGATGCCCAGCAGGCGACCGTCCTTGGCGACCGCCAGCGGTGTACCGCCGGACTTCGACACCTCATCCGCGATGGCCTGGATCTCGCGTCCGACCTCCGAGAGCGGGGCCGGCTGCATCGCGCGTGCCGTGTTGCCCGAGGCGACCAGCGGCGCACCACCGCCGACATAGTTGAGCATGGCGTCGACCGCACCTTTTCGCACCGATATGCCACCCGCATCGACGCCGCTCATGCGGGTCTGCGCCGTGAACGGGATGAAGGTGGCGCCCAGCTCGGCCATGTCACGGCCGCGGATGCCGTATTTCTCCTTCGCCAGCACGACGATCGATCGCCCCTCGGGCGTCTCGTCGGCGAGCGAGGCGAGCTGGGCTGCGTCAGCGAGCTCCTGCGCGGTCACGCCGCGCACGGGGCGGAACGCAGTCGCCTGGCGATTGCCGAGCGTGATGGTGCCGGTCTTGTCAAGCAGGAGCGTATCGACGTCGCCGGCGGCCTCGACGGCTCTGCCGGACATCGCCAGCACGTTGAAGCGCACCAGGCGGTCCATGCCGGCGATGCCGATCGCCGAGAGCAGCGCGCCGATCGTGGTCGGAATCAGCGTCACGAACAGCGCGACCAGCACGATCACCGAGATCGAGCCGCCTGCATAGGCCGCGTAGCTCGGAATGGTGACGGTGGCGAACACGAAGATGATGGTGAGGCCTGCGAGCAGGATGTTGAGCGCGATCTCGTTCGGCGTCTTCTGCCGTTCGGCGCCCTCGACCAGCTTGATCATGCGGTCGATGAAGGTCGAGCCCTGCGCGGCCGTGATGCGGACGCGGATCCAGTCGGACAGCACCTGTGTGCCGCCGGTCACCGCCGAGCGGTCGCCGCCGGATTCGCGGATCACGGGCGCGGATTCACCGGTGATGGCAGCCTCGTTGACCGATGCGACGCCCTCGATCACTTCGCCATCGGAGGGAATCGTATCACCGGCCTCGACCAGCACGACATCGCCGACCTTGAGGCTGGTGCCAGGCACCAGCTTGAAGGTCTGGTCGGAGCCGGTCAGCAGCTTGGCTTGGCTTTCCGTGCGGGTCTTGCGAAGCGAATCCGCCTGCGCCTTGCCGCGGCCTTCCGCCACCGCCTCCGCAAAATTGGCGAAGAGCACCGTGAACCACAGCCAGAGGATGATCTGGAAGGTGAACCCGAGGCCCGCCCCGCCGGTGAGGAGGTCGCGCAGGAAGATGACGGTCGTGAGCGCCGCGACGATCTCGACCACGAACATCACGGGGTTCTTGATCATGACCCGTGGATCGAGCTTGGTGATGGACGCGCGAACCGCGGGCACAACGATCTTCGGATCGAGCATCGCCGAGACGGAAGCGCGCTTTTGCAGTTTCATGGTTTCCATGGAGGTCACTCCAGACAATTCGATCAGAAGACGTTGCCGGCGTTCATCGCGAGATGCTCGACGATGGGTCCGAGCGCGAGCGCCGGGAAGAAGGTCAGGCCGCCAATGATAAGGATGACGCCGACGACCAGGCCGACGAACAGCCCGCCCGTGGTCGGGAACGTGCCGGCTGACGGCGGATGAGTCTTCTTCCCCGCCAGCGAACCGGCGATCGCCATTGCGGGGATGATCATGAAGAACCGACCTACGAACATCGCACTGGCGAGCGTCAGGTTGTAGAAGAAGGTGTTGCCGGTGAGGCCCGCGAAGGCCGAACCGTTGTTGCCGGTCGCCGAGGTGTAAGCGTAGAGCACCTCGGTGAAGCCGTGCGGCCCCGCGTTCGCCATCGAGGCTACCGCCGGCGGGAACACCACGGCAACCGCGGTCCAGCCGAGATACATCAGGGGCAGCACCAGGATCGCGAGCATCGCCATCTTGACCTCGCGCGCCTCGATCTTCTTGCCGACATATTCCGGCGTGCGGCCAACCATGAGCCCCGCGACGAAGATCGCGATCACCACGAACAGCAACATGCCATAGAGGCCGGCGCCCACGCCGCCGACGATGATCTCGCCGAGCTGCATGTTGATCAGCGGGATCATGCCGCCAAGCGCGGTGAAGCTGTCATGCATGGCGTTGACGGCGCCGCAGGACGCGGCCGTGGTGATCACGGCGAACAACGAGGATGCGACGATGCCGAAGCGAACCTCCTTGCCCTCCATGTTACCTCCGGTGAGACCCAGCGCCTGCAGGGTTGAGGTGCCGTTGGCCTCGGCCCAATAGGTCACCGCGACACCTGCGACGAACAAGACGCCCATCACGGCGAGGATCGCCCAGCCCTGGCGCGGGTTGCCGACCATGCGGCCGAACACGTTGGTAAGTGCAGCACCCAACGCAAAGATCGAAATCATCTGCACGAAGTTCGACAGCGCGGTCGGGTTCTCGAAGGGATGCGCCGCATTGGCGTTGAAGAAGCCGCCGCCATTGGTGCCGAGCATCTTGATCGCAACCTGCGACGCCACCGGGCCGACCGCGATGGTCTGCCTGGCTCCTTCGAGCGTGGTCGCCTCGACATAGTCGCCAAGCGTCTGAGGCATGCCCTGCGAAACCAGGAACAGCGCATAGACGATGCATATCGGCAGCAGCACATATAGGGTGCAGCGCGTGACATCGACCCAGAAATTGCCGATGGTGCGCATCGACGCGCGCGAAAAGCCGCGGATCAGCGCCACGGCAAGCGCGATGCCGGTCGCTGCCGACAGGAAGTTCTGGTGCGTCAGGCCCAGCATCTGCACGAGATACGATACCGTGCTCTCGCCGCCGTAGTTCTGCCAGTTGGTGTTGGTGATGAAGGAGACGGCGGTGTTGAAGGACAAATCCTCCGCGACCGCCGACTGACCGGCCGGGTTGAACGGCAGCACGGCCTGGAGCCGCATTACGGCATAGATGATGAGGAAGCCGCCGATGTGGAATAGCAGCATCGCGACCGTATAGGTCAGCCAATGCTGCTCCCGCTTCTCGTCCACGCCGGAGATCCAGTAGAGCCCGGCCTCGACCGGGCGCAGCACGGGCGACAGGAAGGTGCGCTCACCATTGAAGACGCGGGTCATGTACCAGCCGAGCGGCTTGGTCAGGGCGAGGATGATGACGCAGAACAGAATGATCTGGAGCCAACCGATGACAGTCATGGCATTAACCTTTGAGGACTCGCCTTCCGTGCAGAAGCGGTGGAAGCAACGTAAGCAGAAGCGCGACGAGCAGAGCGTCCGCCAGCAGCAGTTTGAGCAGCAGAAGCACCGTCAGAACCGCTCGGGCCGCAGCAACGCATAAGTGAGGTAGAAGAGAAGGCCCAGCGAGACGACCGCGGCGAGCGAATAATCGAAGATCATGGTCAAGCTCCCGTCAGAGCCGTTCGCAGGCGTAGGTGTAGCCGATCGCGAGCGCGAAGAAGGCCGAAGCCAACGCCAGCATGATGATATCGAGCATGAGAGTATCCCTATGCATCCAAGCGCAGTCCGGATACGGATGCCGCGCTGTCAGGCCGACAAGTGCCACCCGAGGCATAGGTTTTCGAGATGGAGGCTATGGCGACGATATAGGAATCTCATAAAGGCCGAGCGCGGCGTGGAGCTCTGGCAGTTCTACAGGTGTCTGGCTGGCGCGCTGGCCGGCGTCACAAATCACGCTGTCGTCCTGGCGCGCCGGGACGACGATTGTGAGTTTGGAGAAGCTACGGACCCCTTACGCGGCCCGCTCCGATCTTTATGAAATCCCTATATTTCTCTCCCCTGCCCCATCTCGCTTTCAAATGCCCCTCCCGCGATCTTGATGGCATCGGCTGCGGACCCGCAACCGGCCCATGATCGAGACGCCGTCATGTCTTCCGTTCTGCAAAATTTCGATCCGGCCTCGCTCGGCGAGCGGCTTCGCAGAGCGCAGGCGGTCACGCGGCCCCTGATGCTCGACCTCATCGACAAGGCCTGCCGCCGTTTCCCTTCGCTCGGGCAGAGCGAACGAACCGCACGGCTGTCGCGCCTGATCGATGCCGAAGCCTGGGCCGATGCTGCGCTCGTGCTCCTGGAACTCGAATTGCCACTGTGGCAGGTCCGCCGCATCGCCTATGACGATGGCGAATGGTATTGCGCGCTCTCGCGCGAACGCGAGTTGCCGGATTGGCTGGAGAACTCGGTCGAGGCGCAGCACGCCGATCTCGCTCTCGCTCTGCTCTCGGTTGTTGTAGAGGCGCAGATGCTAAGTGCGGAAAAGACCCGGCCAAGCGTTCCGTCCGTTCGCCAGGCCGCGAGTCAGCTGTACGAACCGGTCAACTGCGATCATTTCGGCTAGCTCGCAGTCGGGTGCACCGAACCTTGTCGCGATCGCCAGACATGCCACACGCGCTGAGCACACCCAAGGTGCTCGTGCGCTTTCTCGTGCGGGCCGCGCTGCTCGGCTGCTTTGCTGCGTTCAGCAGCGTCGGCTTCGGCAAGAGCCTCACTGCCCTGCTCTGGATGGCGATCATCCTGTGCGTACTCGTCGGGCTGATCAAGCGCGAGCCACCGTTCCGCACGCGCCTTAATCATTGGGACGAGGCGGTCGCGTTCGGCGCATTGTTTGCGCTGGTGCATGTCGTCGGTCTTGTCGAAGCAGTCTGAAGACCGTTCTCCCCCGACTTTATAACGTTCCTACAAGATCGCCCCGCGGCCGCCCTCGAAATCATATTCGCAAGCCGAGATATTAGCGGGACAAGCCACGCAAAGCGTGCCCGCAACGAATTCTCCCAATATTCGTCGGAAGCGGACAGCCTCCGTCGGAGGGTGCGCATTTGCGTCGACCAGAAGGAATTCTAACGTGAAACTCGTCGAACCTCCGTCGTGCAGCTCGCCTTCAACTGTTGTCTTCATCGGCCGGAATCGCAGGGGACAGTGGGTCGCCCAGGAACAGGACGGCCTCTATGGCGGGCTCTTCGTCAGCCGCGCCCAAGCGATCAAGTACGCGCTGTTCGAGAACGGACATCATATCGAAACCATCGTCGAACTGCCTCGTGAGATCGAGCTCGACATGAACCGCACGCCGCAAGTGGCCGCCGACCGGCGCGCCGCCTGACGGAACGCAGATCTTCCCAGAGAGTATCCAAATGCTCCAGCTCCATTCAGTTACCCCCGAGCACGATCAGGTCGTCGAGACCACGATCGCGCTTACGCATCTTTCCAACCTCCATCGTGCGATCGTCGCGGGCCAGGGCAGTACCAGCCTGTATCTCGCCCTGCGGCGGCGCGGCTTTGTCCGGATTGGATTCCCGTCGACGTTTCGCCTGCGCAAGGCGACATGCGCCGTCGGTCTCATCACCGTCCAGGAATCGATCGACGAATTTGAAAGCGCCTTTGCGCAAATCGCCCCTTCCCTGAGTGCCGCAGCGACAATTGCGGTTCGCATCAAGGCGGGCGAAAGCGGTTTCGCACTCAAGATCCGCAAGAAGCTCGAACAGCTCGGCTTCCGGATCGAAGCGGGCGTGAGGTGCCATCAAGGGCTGGTTCTGTCTGCGCGGCGACAAGGCCTCGCTCAGATGGACCGCGCGGCGTGAGGTCCCCTAACCATGCTCGTCCCTCCGTCCGTCTGGCTCGCCGGCTATATCCCTGATCTGCCGACCCCGTTCAACGCGGCAGGCCTCGTCGATCTCAAGGCTTTCGCAATGCTCTGCGAGCGCCAGATCGCGGCCGGTGCTCCGGCGCTCCTGGTTTGTGAGACGACTGGCGAAGCTCCAACGCTGACGGCGGCCGAGCAGGAGCTGATCATCCGCGCTGCGGTCGATGTCGCGCGCGGTCGATGCAGGATCATCGCCGGCGCCGTTGCGAACGCAACCGATCATGCCATCGAGCTCACCCGTCGGGCGGAAGCCGCTGGCGCGGACGCAGTCCTGTCGGTCGTGCCGTACTACAACAAGCCGATGCAGCAAGGCATGCTCGCACATTTCCGGGCGATCGCGGACGCGACCGGCCTGCCGATCATTCTGCACGATATTCCCTCGCGCACGCTGCGCCCCCTCGCCGACGACACGCTCGCGCGCCTTGCCGAGAACAGCCAGTTCGTCGGCTTGCGCGATGGCAGCAGCGACATCTCCCGGCTGACGCGCCTCAGCGGGCTTTTGCCTGCCGTCTTCCGACTGCTGTCCGGCGACGACGCAACCGCCTTCGGCTTCATCGCGAGTGGCGGCGGCGGCGCGATGTCGGAGGTCGCCAACATCGCCCCTGATCTCTGCCGGACGATCTTTTCGCAGGTCAGACAGGGCCGCCTGCAATCCGCCCGCTATCTGCACACGCGTCTCGGTCCCCTCGTGTCCTGTCTTTCGAAGGAAAGTCCCGCGGCCCTCAAATGCGCGCTGAGTCTGCTCGGCCTCATGCGGCCAGACACGCGGTTGCCGATCGTACCGCTCGACGACGCAGCCCAAGCGGATGTCGCAAGAGCATTCGCCGCAATCGCCGATGAAGAATTGATCGACGGCGTCGGAACCTGACGTTTCGCAGACCAGCCGGATATCGCATGCGTTCGCCGCTATCAGCCAAGGAACCGCGCAGGCTGCTCCACGCCTGGCAGTTGGCGGTACTGCGCTTTGCGGTGACGCGCAACGACGGTGACAGGCTCAACGTTGCGGCTCTCGCTGCGGAACTCGACCGGTTTGGGCGTCGAGATTCCGAAGACTCGCTGCATTTCTTCCGCCGAACCAGCTCCCAGCTCTGCGCGGCGATCACTGGGCAGCAGCAGAATGCAGACGCCATCCTGAAATGCTTTTGCGACCAAATCGGTGAACCGCGCCTGCGCCTCGCCTTCGCCGCGGCTGTCGGAACAGCGAATGCTGCTCCGCCCGCGGCACGACCAAAGCGGAACCGCGACCTGTTCAGAGGGCTGCCGGCGCGACGAACGGCATCTTTATGACATTCCTATGCGGCGGCCTCGGCGTTCGTCTCGCAATCCTACGCCGCGATGAACATCATACGAGGTAGATTGGAGCGGCCATCTCGCCCTGGCACGGACAAGGACCCATCAAATGTCGATGCTGACACATGGCTTAGAACGGCCCTTTGACTGGGCGGAACGCTCGGCGCGGATCTCGAAGGCGCGGAAGTCCCAGCTCAAACGCCACGCTTTGCGCGTGCTCGCCGTACTCTCGGCGAGTGGCGTGCTCACTGCGCTCATCGCACTGAAGACCGCAATCTATGTCTGGCGCTTCCACGCTTGACCGGCATGGTAGACGATCATGACCTTGGAGATGTCTGAGGAGGCCGCCATGGCCACGATCGCCCTTCAAGCTGCGCATCTCCCGTCTCAGCCTCCGCAGGCAAAGCGGGCATCCGAGCCGACGACTGCGCTCCAGCCGCTCGATCCCAATATCGTCAGCGCCTCCATCCCCGCCTTCTTCATCGGCCGCAACGCGACCGGCCTCTGGGTCGCCCGCGAGGCCAGGGGACGCGTTGGCGGGGTCTTCCTGTTCAAGAGCTCCGCGGTGGAATTTGCACATCGGCAGAGCCGACCGGCGCAATGCGCGCTCGTGTTTCCATCCGAAACGTTCGAGCTTGATATCGAGAACGACGGCAATCCTTTCGCCGCTCAACTGGCCCCGTGGATTGGTCAAGCCAGACGCCGTCTGGCGCGCCTCGCCGCATGATAGCGGAGAACGCGTGAAATGATTGAACGCAAGATCATCATCATGGTCGCGCTGATGGGAGCTCTCTTTCTCGGCACGCGCGTTGGCGCGCCGCCTGCCCCCGCATTGGACGATTGAGATGCAGCCCACGAAGGCAAATCTCGAGCACGCCGTCACGGTCACCATCTTGACCCTGACCTTGAGCCTGGTCTGGGGCGGCATTCTGACGCTCGTGATCACGCTGATCGCGCGCGGATTGGGCGTCTAGGCCAGACTACGAGGCCAGCAACCGGGCGAGGACCTCGGTCGCGATGCCCGCTGGTTAGGCAGTTCGTGCGCAGGGAAAACGCTGCGGGCGATCTGGCGCAAGCTCGGGGAACCGTGTAGAGCGGTTGCCATGGGTAGCAGCAACGTCCACGTCGTCGATCACCCCCTGGTCCAGCACAAGCTCTCGCTAATGCGGGAAAAGGACCGCTCGACCAAGAGCTTTCGCGAGATCCTGAACGAGATCGGCATGCTCTTGTGCTACGAGGTGACGCGCGACCTGCCGCTAGAGCTCGTGGAAATCGAGACGCCGATCTCGCCGATGCAGGCACCGAAAATCGCCGGCAAGAAGCTCACGCTGGCGCCGATCCTGCGCGCCGGCGTCGGATTCCTCGACGGCATGCTGGCGTTGATGCCATCCGCCCGCATCGCCCATATCGGGCTCTATCGCGATCCCGCGACGTTGCAGGCGGTGGAGTACTACTTCAAGGCGCCGCAGGACCTCTCCGACCGCACCGTGATCCTGATGGACCCGATGCTGGCGACCGGCAACTCCGCCTGTGCCGGCGCGTCCCTGCTCAAAGCCCGCGGCGCTCGCGACATCCGCTTCGTCTGCCTGCTGGCCGCCCCGGAAGGTATCGCGCAGTTCCAGTCGGAGCATCCGGACGTGCCGATCTGGACCGCCGCCGTCGACGAGCGGCTGAACGACCACGGCTATATCGTACCGGGCCTGGGCGATGCCGGCGACCGGATGTTCGGCACCAAGTAGACAGTTTTGCGCGATCGGGTTACTGCGGGTAGCCATGCGCCCCAACGATCGCTCGCTGCAATCGCTGATTGGGATCGAGACCTTCTCCGATCCCGCGCTGGTGTTTGACGGTACGCCTGTCCCGCGCGCCGAATTGTCAGGCAGGATCGACCAGACTGCAGCTTGGCTCGCCGCGCAAGGCATCGGCAAAGGCGATGTCGTCGCGGTCTGGCTGGTCAACCGCATCGAATGGATTGCGCTGCTGTTCGCTGCCGCCCGACTTGGCGCAATCATTGCCGCGGTCAACACGCGCTACCGCAGCGCGGACGTCGCCCACCTCCTGCGGCTCTCCGGTGCGAAGCTTCTGGTGATGGAGACAGCGTTCCGCTCGATCGACTTTGCCGCCATTCTCGCCGGTATCGCAGAGAGCGATGTACCAGCGCTTGAAAAGCTCGCCGTGGTCGGCGCGGATACGATTCCGGCCCAATGGCCCGGCGTGCGCTTCGATGCCTTCGAGACTCCTCATCCGGCTGCGCCATCACGCGGCGACGTCGACCTGCCGGTGCTGCTCTACACCACCTCGGGTACGACCAAGGGGCCGAAACTGGTGGCGCATTCGCAAGCGACACTGGCTATGCATGCGGCGGGGATCGCCAGCGCGCTCGCGCTAGCGCCGCAGCGCCATTCACTGCTCGCGATGCTGCCCTTCTGCGGCACGTTCGGGATGACGGGCCTGCTCGCCTTTCTCGCGGCCGGCGTCACCATCCACGTGCTCGATGCTTTCGAGGCCGAGCCGGCGCTCAAGATCCTCGGCGAGCACGGGATCACGCATTGCTTCGGCTCCGACGAGATGTTCCGCCGCATCCTCGCGCTTACCGATGCGCCACGGCCGTTCCCACACACGGAAGTGTTCGGCTTCGCCGCGTTCCAGCCGGGTTGGCGCGAGTTTGCGGCGGAGGCCGAGGCGCGGGGCCTGCCGCTGTTCGGCCTGTATGGGTCAAGCGAAGTGCAGGCCCTGTTCTCGATCGGCCGGCGCGATGCCAGCTTCAGAGACCGCATCGAAGGCGGCGGCTGGCCGATGTCGCCGGAGGCTCGCGTGCGGGTGCGCGATGCGGACAGCGGCAAGCTGGTGGGACCCGGCGTCTCCGGCGAGATTGAGATCAGCGCACCGTCGTGCTTCCTTGGTTATTTCAAGAATCCGCAGGCGACGCGCGACGCAACCACCGAAGACGGCTTCTTCCGCACGGGCGATATCGGGAGGCTGCGCACCGACGGCTCCTTCGTCTACGAAACGCGTGCGGGCGACGCCATGCGGCTCGGCGGCTTCCTCGTCGCGCCCGGCGAGATCGAGGACGAGTTGAAGTCCTGCGCCGGCGTTGCCGATGCGCAGGTCGTCGCCGTCGATCTGAACGGACAAGCCCGCTGCGCCGCCTTCGTGATCCCGGCAAAAGAGCAGCCGCAGGAGGCCGCGCTGATCGCGCGCTTGCGCGAGCGGCTGGCCGGCTACAAGGTTCCCGCACGCATCTACTTCGTCGCCGCCTTTCCCGTCACCGACAGCGCCAACGGCGTCAAGATCCAGCGCGCTAGGCTGCGTGCAATGGCCATGGAGAAGATTACCGCGGAATAACGGCGTCTATTTCAGGTAGCTCGCGAGATTCATGCCCAGGATTTTTGCGAGCGCCGAATAGGACGCGGTGAGCTGGGACTGGTAGGTCGAGAGCTGCGCCGTGATGGCCGCGACATCCACACTCGTGAGATCGCTCCCGAGCGTTTCGGCATAACTCTTGTAGTCGCTCTGGCGCGCGCTCGCCGTCTCGATCGAGGATGCGGCGCTCGAGAGCTTTGCTTGCACCGCGGCGGTATCGTCCAGCGCCGCGCTCGCCAGATCCAGCGCGCTGGTGATTTCCGATGACGATAGCGAGGAGCTGTTGGCGACGAATTTGAGGACGCGCATCACCTCTTCGAAGGCCGAATTGTCCGCCGTCACGCCGTAGGACACGCTCTGGTCGGTCGCAACGCGGACCGAGGCGATCTCGCTGTCACCGACATAATAGCTGGTATCAGCCGTCGTGGTGGATCCCGTGCCAGTGGCGAAGCTCGTGAGGTCGACCGGCGCCGTCTCCGTCTTGCCTCCGGCAAACACGTACTGGCCGTCATATTGCGTGTTGAGCAGCGATCCCATCTCGCCCAGCATCTGCTGTGCCGAAGAGATCACCGAGTCACTCTCCGTCGAACTCCCGGTCGAAGCAGCGCTGAGCTGGGAGCGGAGCTGGGTGATGATGTCGGCCATCGAGCCGACCGCGGAATACATCACCTGCACCTTGCTGTCGGCGAGCGTCGCCGCGTCGATGTAGGACTGCGCCCGTGTCACCGAGACCTGAAGGTTGACCACGTGCTGCGCGGTCGAGCCATAGCCGCCGAAATCGGTCGAGATGACGCCCGATGATTCCTGGATCTGCTCGTTGGCCATGACGGCCTGAACGCGCAGCGCATCCGCGATCATCGTGCTCGACTGCGCGAAAGTGGCCACCCGCATCGCGACCATGGACCCTCTCCCGCCTTAGGACGACTGCACGGCGCTCAGCAGCGCCGAATACATGGTGTTGATGGCCTGGATCAGTGCGGAGGCCGCCGTATACTTGTTTTGCAGCGTGCTCAGGCGCGCCGATTCCTCATCGAGATTGACGCCCGATTGCGATGACAGCGAGCTCGCATAGGTCGACTGCGCGGTCTCTTTGGCAGTGTAGTTGGTGGAGGCCTGGGAGGACTTGCTCGCGACATCGGAGACGATCGCCGCGGCATAATCGGCGAACGAGCCGGTGGTCGCCGCCAGCCCGCCGGACGACCCGAATGTCCGCGAATCCGTCAGCGCGTCGTAGAAGTCGTTGACCACCGTCGCCGAGCCCGACGACAGAACCTGGCTGCCGACGGTCAGGCTGGATGACGAATCCAGCGTCGCAAGCTGCAGCTCATCGGTGCCGGAGAGGATGCTGCTGTTGACCGCGATATCGGACGCGCTGGTGCCCGTCACCAGATCGTTGAGACCGAAATACTCCGAAAACCCCTCGCTCGAGCTTCCTACCGAACTCGTCATCTCGTTGATCGCGACGCCGTCGCTGGAGTTGGTCGACGTGATCGTCAGATGACCATTTGAATCGATGGACGCCGAAAGCCCGGAGATGCCGTTGATGGCGGTGACGAGGTCTCCCACGGTGGAATAAGAGGACAGATCGAGATCGCTGTAGGAGACCAGATTGCCGCTCTGATCCGTGACCGCAAGCCGCACCGTGCCTGTCGCGGATAGCGCCGTCGCGCTGGTCACGCTGGTGGTGCCGGTGAGGCTGGTTGGCGGCGGCACTGACGAGGCGCTGTTCGACACGCCATTCATTGCCGAGGCGAACTGCTGGGCGATCTGGTCGAGCTGGGACTGCGCGGCCGGCAGGGTCTTGTCGCGCAGCGTGATCAGGGCCCCGATGTCGCCGCCGGTGATCTGCGAGGTTACGTCGACCCCGTTCACGGTAATGGCGCTGAAGCCGCTGGACGACGAGCCGGCGCTGTAGACGGTCGATGAGGAGACGTTCGCCGCCGTCGTATAGCTGATCGTATGCGCGGTGCTGTCGACCAGCGCTTGGCCGGACGTCGTGTAGATCTGGAGATCGCCGTTTGAGGCCGTGTAGTAGTTGACATTCATCTTGGAGGCGACGTCCTGCAGCGCGGTGTTGCGCTGGTCCTCCAGATCCGCCGTCGACTGGCCGGCCGCCGCGGTCTGCTTGATCTCGGCGTTGAGGTCGGCAATCTGCTGCAGGTCCGAGTTCACGTCGTCGATCGAGGACGAAATATCCTGGTCGGCATTGGAGCGTAGTTTCTGGATGCCGCTCGAGGTCTCACGCAACTGGCTCGCGACGTCATCGAGCGCGCTGACGACATTGGATTGCAGCGAGGCGCTGTTCGGCGTGCTGGCGAGCGACGACAGCGCGGATTCCAGCGACGCGATTGAATTGGCAAGCGACGTTCCGGTCGACGATGAGTCCGAGCTCGAGGTCGAGCCGTAGAGTTTCTGGAGGGAAGTCAGGTAGGTGTTGGTCGTGTCGGCCGATCCGAGGTCGGAGGTCGCAGAGATCAGCGACTTCAACAACAGCTTGTCGACATTCGAGGTAATGCCCGTCACCGTGACGCCGGTGCCGACGCCGTTGGTGACGCTGCTCGCCTGGCTTGCGGTCTTCTCGGTATAGCCCGTCGTGTCGGCGTTCGAGATATTCGACGACGTCACGCTGATCTGCACCTGCGTGGCCGATAGCCCGCTGAAGGCGATCAATCGTGCGATATCGAGCGACACGGCGGCTTCCCTTCCCCTGCTCTCAGGCCTGACGAATGGTGCCGCTGGAGACCGCGCGCGCGGCGAGCCGTCCAGACGCACCGTAGGGCGACACCGCGGCGATCTGCTCGCGGATCGCCTGCATCACCGCCTCGATACGGCGGTTGCTGGCCTCGATCGCCGCGCGCAGGCGCACCAGATTTTCGTCCATCGCCGCGCGTAGCTTGAGGATCCGCTCCATGAGCTGTTCGCGCAGGATCCGGTCGCGGACATCAAGGCTGGTCGAGCCGGCCGCGCACTCAGCAACGGTTCTTTCGAATACTTCCGCCAGCCGGTTCTTCTCATCGACCTGCTTCAGTCGCGAGGCCGGAAGCCCCTTGGCGAGCTCCGCGTTCTCTTCGGCGACCAGCGCGGTCAGGCCGTCGATCAGCGCGATCAGTGATTTGATGCGCGCGTCGCCCTCGACGGTGGTTGTCCTGGTGATTTGAGCCTGTTTCATGTTCGTTGCTTTCGTGGTCTCAATTATGGCGCCGGCCGCGGCCGATCTGCGCGCCGCGCAAATAGGCGCCGATCGCCGTGGTTCTCATGCTCGTCTGCCGTGTTTCGTCCTCGATTGCCTTGGATTCGCGGATCAGGCCGCGGCGTGCGGTCTCGATGTCGTCGAGTAGCGCGAGCAATTCTCCGCGTTCCCGGCCTGCAGTACGGGCGCGTGCGATCAGCCGCCGCAGTCGCAGCAGCAACGCCTCTCCCGCGGCATGGCTCCGTTCCCCG